>CAZYTI010000090.1:0-9764 GCA_964650065.1 uncultured bacterium | reverse complement strand
GTTCCAGTTTTTCCTTTGCTCTGATAACGGCAGGATCGGTACTCTCCACCAGGTTCCGGGATTCGCCCGGATCGTTCTTCAGGTCGAACACTTTCACCGTCTTTCGGTGTTCATCCACCCAGATCTTAAACCGTTTGTCACGGACGACTCTCGGTCCGAACTCATAAAAAGGCTCTACTCCCCTGTCTGTCAATTTCGCCGGATGATAACCCATCCCCATGATCCATTCTCGGGAAGAGTCCGGTGTTTTGCCCATAAGAACATCGGCAAAAGAGTGTCCGTCAACGACAGTTTCCTCCGAAATTTCGGCACCGCCCAGGTCCGCAAAAGTGGGCAGCAGATCTGTAAAATCCAAAAGAGCGTCCGTCACGACACCGCCCGGGACGCTTCCCGGATAGTTGACAATGAAGGGAGCATTCATTCCCGGCTCACCGAGGGTGGCCTTTCCGCCTTTTACCATTCTGCCGTTGAGTCTGGCCTGCACGGAACCTGCCGAACCGTTATCGGTCGTGAAGATGACAATGGTATTCTCCCGGATCCCCAGGTCGTCCAGAGCCTCGACCAGTCGCCCGACCAGATGATCCACATACCGGACCATCGCGCCAATGGTTTCCTGCCTTCCTTTAACATTGGGATCGAGAGGTGTCGTGGTCAACGGACCATGGGGCAGCGCCATGGGAAAGTAGAGCATCATGGCCTCGTCTCTGTGTTGTTTCATGAAATCGATGAGAAAATCGGTATAGATATCGGGACCGAACCGGCCCTCATAGGTCTTGGAGCCTTCTCGGGTGTGAACATAGGCATCCCAGTACCGTTCCGCACTGGGGGGATTCTCACTCTCATACCCCGTCCACATGCAGTAGTCGTCGAAGCCATGTTTCTCCATGGCATCGGGAGTCACCCGAAAATCATTGATCTGCCACTTTCCCGCAGCAGCAGTGGCATAACCGGCCGTTTTCATGATGCGGGCAAATGTTATATTGTGCCTCCAGTCGAAATGACAGCCCGCCCCCCACCGGGGAACATCCCAATGGTTGATCCATCCATTTCTCCAGGGATATTGTCCGGTCAATAACGTGGCCCGCGTGGGTGTGCACTGGGCCATGGAATAGGCATTGGTGAACCGCATGCCGCCTGCAGCCAGGGCATCGATGTGGGGGGTTTCGGTTCCCTCACCGCCACAGCAGCCGATCCACTCCTTGCCCAGATCGTCGGCCATGATGAATAGGATATTGGGTTTTTGGGCCGTTTTTCCGGATTGACATCCCAGTGAAGACATGGCCGCTGCTGTGGCCCCCAATCCGGCCACCCTTAAAAATTCCCTCCGGTTATAGTGCATGGATCTTCATCCTCCTGATCATTTCATGATTATGAATGAACAACAATCTACCTCTCATGCTTTCGCACATACACATAATAGGCGCCGACACTCTGACCTTGTTGATCGACGAACCAGGTCTGCAATCGTGCGTTTCCTTTTTCCAGCCGGATTTCAAAGGACACTTCCTCATCATCTTCCTGAACCGGTTGGGAAATATCCACATCTCCGATCTTCACCCTCGCCTGTCGCACATCACTCGATTTTCCTTCGGTAGGCTGGTCCATATCCATTCCGGTCACTGAAGGTGGAACCGGTGCACCGGCATTGATGGGGAGACCCGATTCCCGGGGCCACCTACGCATGTTAAATTCATACACACCCGATTTTGCCACTCTCAGTGTCCAGAATCCATTGGAGCGTATACCGCTGCGGATCTGCCGATGGTTCCAGGGGACCTGGCCCGTATCGAAATGCCAGTCATGGCTGGTGAGGGTGGAAGGATTCTCCATGGCAGAACCGATAACGATTCTGGGAAAGTCCTCCGATTCTTGGGACACCGATGCCCACCACGTTTCGTATGCCTGAAAGAGATGGGGGATCACGTCGGGATAGGTGTCGGCGACGTTCTGCTCCTGTCCCGGATCCGCAAGAATATCATACAGTTCAAGGTTGTTAAGGTGATCCTCCACTATGGGCCCAGGCTGGTTGGCTTCGGGAACGCGATACGTCAGTCCCCGGCCGTAATTGCCCACCAACCGCCATCGGTCGGTCATCACGGCGAATTCTTTGTATTTCTTCAGATACTCCAGGCGTTGATTGTCCACAACAAGGGTCCGTTCCGGCCAATGATCTTCCCGATGTTTCAGAATGGGTTCCAAACTCTTCCCGTCAAAGGGGAAATCCGGCAGGGAATCCAGACCGCATAAATCAATCAGGGTGGGCACGATATCGATGTGGGCCGTGAGCCGGTCCACATCCTGACCATGATTCAGACGCCCTTGAGGCCAACGAATGAAGCAGGGAACCCGATGCCCCCCTTCATAGACACACCCTTTCTTTCCCCGCATCCCGGCGCCGAAACCCTCTGTGATTGTTAGATCCTTTTCTGTTTCAACACCTGCGGCGGTCCCGTTGTCCGTGATGAAAAGCAGGATCGTATTGTCCCGTATCCCCAGCCGCAACAGTGCATGCTCAAGGCCTGCCATGTTATCGTCGATATTGGTAATCATCCCGTAAAACCGTGCCCGTTTATCCGGGATCCCCCTTTCCTTATAAGGACGGCTGTATCTTTCAGGGACGTTGAACGGTCCATGAGGGGCGTTGGTCGAGATATAACAGAAGAACGGCCGGTTCCCATGGGCCTCGATAAAGCGGATGGCGCCGTCGAACCAGACATCCGTGCAAAATCCTTTGAAGGGCTTCCACTGCCCGTTGTGACAATAGGTGTCGTCAAAATAGTCGTTGTCCCAGTAATCGGGTGTCTGACCCACACCCCCGCCGCCGTGGATGAGCACCTCGTCGAAGCCCCGGTCCCGGGGACGATAGGGATAATTGTCTCCTAAATGCCATTTGCCGAAAATTCCTGTCTTATACCCGGATTCCTTGAAAATATCCGCAACCGTTTTTTCATCTTCCCGAAGAAAACTGCGACCCATCACCGTATGCCAGGCACCTGTCCGGTTGGTGTAATGTCCTGTCATCAGAGATGCCCGTGTCGGAGCGCAGGTCGGCGAAACATGAAAATTGGTCAATCGAACACTTTCAGCATGGAGACGATCCAGAAACGGTGTCGCTATGTCGGAATTACCGGTACATCCCAGATCTCCATACCCCTGATCGTCTGTGAGTATGAGGATGACGTTGGGCCGCCTCGAATTAGCTCGATCCGGCCAGATTCCATTACATCCGGATCCTAGGCCGGCAACGGCTCCGATCCCCACCATTTTTAGGAATTCTCGGCGTTTCATATGGATTCGTTTTCTCCCTTCCCCTATTATTCTTCGTAAAACCGGTAGTCTTGATGATTGTGAAGATGCTTCTCAACGGACCTGGGCTTTTTATAATCTCTTAGCCATCGCTTCCCGGCCCGGGTTTGAAAGACAGGATGATCCTCAGTAAGGGGGGGGAACTGTCTGAGAACGGTTCGAAATCCTTCAAGAACCTTCAGGGATTTCGGATCTTTTGTACCTGTAATATTCTGGTACTTTCGGCCGTTTCGGTTCTGCCCGCAATAGAGGAAACGCCCATCCGGTTTGCCTAACAGAGGATTCACCGCTTCAAGAAGATAGTGTTTGTCCCGGATCAGTTGCGTCGTACCGATGGAGCTGTAGATCCACTCACGATGATCGTCAGTCTCACCCGTCAGAAAAGGCTTTAGACTCTTCCCATCGACATCATATCCTCCAGGGATCTTTCCCCCGGCAAAATCGACCAACGTGGGAAGGATATCGGAAAAATCCGTCAGGGCATCGGTCGCCCCCCGTTTTTTAATGCCTGCGCCGTATACAATAAAGGGCACAAGGCATCCCCGTTCCACACCCCGGCTCTTGGCCGTCACGGCCGTTCCGTTGTCGGATGTAAAAATGAGTATCGTTTTCTCCGCCAGACCCAGATCTTCCACCTTCTTCCAGATTCGTCCGACCAGGACATCTATATATTCGTTCAACGCTTTGAATTTCGCCCGCTCTTCTTGCCGTTCTTGTTTCTCCATCATACCCACATCCCCCCGCAGAGGCGTCGTGGTATGCCCTTTTCGAGATCCGTGAGGTGCCACCATAGGATAATAGGCGAGAAAGGGTCGCTCTTTTTCCCGCTCCATAAAATCACAGAGAAAAGCTGTAAACATATCCGGTCCGAAATCAGTGGTCTTCGTCCTCAAGAGTGCATGATTCTTGACGATCCCGGGATGCCAGTACCGGGAGGTCGTATTTTCATTTTCCCACCCGCCGGTATACTCAGGTGTGCCTTTTAGCTTCCGGATTTCCTTGACACTCTCCCAGAGGCAGTATTCATCAAAACCGCCCACTTCCGAATAGGGCGTCCCGCTGCCTAGATGCCATTTTCCGGCAATGGCCGTGGCATATCCCGCCTGATTTAACAGTCTGGCAAAGCTGTGATGGTGCTTGTTCAGATTTTTGGATCCGTCCGTCTGATCCATGGTTAAACCATTGCTGAAAAATCCCGTCCGGTGACCATACCGTCCGGTCATGATCTCCGCCCGTGTTGGGGTGCACAGGGCTGTCGCCCAGCAGGTACGGAACTTGACACCCTGACGCGCCATGCGGTCTAGGTTGGGTGTATGAATATCCCGAATTCCGTAACAGCCAAAATAGTCCGGGCTGACATCATCGGCCATGATGAGAATGATGTTGGGGCGGTCCTCTGTAGATTCTCTTTTAGCCGTACCTCTCAATCCAGGTAGGGTCATCGCCGTAACACCCAGTCCCACAGACTTCATAAATCCACGACGGTTCATGTTTGATGGCATATGTGATTTCTCCATTGTTACCTTATTCTATATCCCCAAGAAATTCAACAGCGATCACCGAGCAAATGGGATGGGGTGGCTCAGCTGGCAGGGTCAATGATACACCTCCCGGCGTCATTGAGACGTTTACCTCTCTTTGACCTTCCAAAATCCAAGCGCTTTCCACACGATTGGATAGGCGAAGTGGTAGTGTTTCCTCATCATCAGGCCAGTCAAAAACATACAAATACAATCTCTGGTCTTTTACCGTCACGCGCCCCCATTCCGGTTCATAGCCCAGGGGATTGCGATGGGATCCATAGACGGCCTCGCCGTTGGCATCCATCCACTCCCCCAGCTCCCTAAGCCGGGTCACGGCATTTTTGGGAAATGTGCCGTCCGGTGCGGGACCGATGTTCAAAAGGAAATTGCCCCCCTTGGAAAACACATCGGCCATGACATGAAGCAATTCATCCATGGACTTGGCTTCGGCGTCGGGACCTTTATACCAGAATCCACCGCCCTTGCGCCGGTACGGGGACGTCATCGTCATATTGGTTTCCCAGTATCCTGCGTTGGGTGTATCAGGAATTTTATTTTCCGGTGTGGAATAATCCCCTAAAAGATCGATCCCCCGGTGATTGATGATCAGATTCGGTTCGATCTCCCGCATCATGGTGACCAGGTCGGTCACGTCTTGCTTCACACCGGGATGCTCAATCGGTTTTCCATAACTCCCCCAGGGCCACCAGATATCGAAGAAAAAAATATCGATAGGGCCGTACCCGGTCAACAGTTCCATCACCTGCTCCCGTTCAAAGTGGACGAATCGATCCCAGACCTCGGGTTGTTCATCTACCCGTTTTCGCAGCGTCTCCCGCATGGAAAGATTTCCGAGATTGGTCTCCGAAAATTGCCGGGCGTCGGGATGATGCCAGTCGATATGGGAAAAATAATGTCCGACAGCCAATCCTTCATTACGAAAGGCATTCACGATCTGCCGGACGATATCGGGGTCCGGATTCTGACTGTAGGGACAGTCGGGATTGGTGATCTTAAAGTCGGTCACCTCTGTATCCCAGTTGCAGAAACCGTCGTGGTGCTTTGTGGTGAACACCATATATTTCATCCCGGCATCTTTGGCCATCCGCGCCCATGCTTTGGGATTGAAGTGGACGGGATCGAAAGTCTTATACAGCTGGAAACGGGTTTCTCTGACTTCCGGCGGGTCGACTTTGTTCATGTGCCAGATAGATCCGATGCCCGTCTGGGACCATGGCCCCCAGTGGATGAACATGCCGAACTTCCAACTGTTCCAGTCCTCCATACGTACTGCAGGGGCCTGGCGTGAAACCACTTTCTTCTCTGAACATCCGATACTTCCCATGAGGAGAGCGCTCAAGGCGATGGTAAAAATCGAGAGGATTCTCATTCTCTGTTTCCCGTAATTACATTGCACTTTAGTTGACCGGCTTCAATAGAACGGAACGGAGTGCCATGAGGGATCTTCCACTTAATGTCTCCGTCTCGATCGTCAGCGTATACTCGCCTGCAGTCGCGACAGACAATTTCCCAACCTTGAATGTCTTAAGCTCGGGACGATTCTGTCTTAAACGATCTCTCTCTGTCGTGGCCTGGACAGTGCCGGTCAATTCCCCACCGGCCATCGTCATCCGGAAGCCGCCTCCTGCATCAGGCCGGGGACAGCCGTAGATCATTTCGACCCGGAAGATCCCGGGGTTATCCACCCAAAAAGTCCACTCCACAGACTGCTCGAGGGAATTCCACCCGCGAATGAAATCACCCTCCCGGACACCCGTACCGAACTCATAGACGAGTCCTTCTCCATGAAGCTGTGCCTCGGCAGCCCTCAGTTCGATGGTGCCGTCGGTAAACTGGCGGATGCGGTTGTCCACATCGGGCTCCCCCTCGATTTCCAGAACCACGACAGTGGCCACGGGATCAGGAGCTGAAGCACCGACCGAAACCATAAGATCGTCATCCTCACGCTGGATCTCAAGGCGGCTGCGATCCGGATCGGAAAGGAGAAATGCTTTTCGGACGGGATTTTTCAATCCCGGAACGTGCAGGACTCCGTTACACGGCCAGTCCATCACGTGAAGATACAGGGTGGATCCTTTTCTTGTGCATCGCCCCCAGTCTAAATGGCGGAAAACCGTGCGGGTGGTGCCGTAAATGCTATCACCGTTGATCTTCATCCAATCGCCGATTTGTTTCAGCCTGTCGATTTCTTGATCGGTGAAAGTACCGTCCGGTCTGGGGCCCACATTGAGCAAGAAATTCCCCCCCTTGGAAGCGATGTCCACCAGCATGTGGATAAGTTCTTTTTTGGATTTGTATGTGACCTCTTCCCCCTTATACCAGAAACCCCGGGTATTGCTGATGGTGATGTTGGATTCCCACCAGCCTGGATACCCCGATGCAGGTATCCGCTGCTCCGGGGTAAAGAAATCTCCGTATTCATCGACACCCCGGTTGTTGATGATCATGGACGGATCTTTTTCACGCATGAAACGGACCAGGTCGGTTATATCCTCTTTCACCCGGGGATGGGTATAAGGTTCACCGTTTCCCATGGAATACGGCCACCGGATATCGAACCAGAAGATGTCCACCTGGCCATAGTTGGATAGGAGTTCCTCAACCTGTCCTCTCTCGAATGCCATGGCCCTTTCCCAGACTTTGGGTTTCTCATCGATGAGATCCCTGTCATACTCCCAGTGGGAAGTGGAAAAATATTTGGCATCCGGATGATGCCAGTCGATATGTGAAAAATAGAATCCAATGGCCAGCCCCTCGTCTCGAAACGCCTTGACCAGCTTTTTCAGTATATCGGGTTCCGGTTGTTGGCTGTAGGGGCATTCGGGATTTGTGACTTTCAGATCGGTGTGCTGTGTTTCAAAATTACTGAAGCCATCGTGGTGTTTGGTAGTAAATACGACATATTTCATTCCTGCATCTTTGGCGGCTCTTGCCCAGATTGCCGGATCAAATTTCACCGGATTGAAGGTCTTGTATAGCTCAAAGCTGGCCTCCCGTTCTTCCGGAGACTCTTCCCGGGTGATATGCCAGATATATCCGATCTCCCTCTGGCACCAGGCCCCCCAGTGGATGAAAAGCCCGAATTTCCAATCGTTCCATTCCTCCATGCGTTCTTCCGGTGCGTACATGGATATCTCTTTCACCGGCCGATTGCACTGTGAAATCAGCCCGGACAGTAAACCGGCCAAGACAAACAGAGTAATGAGTTTTTTACGCGTCATCCTCTTACTCCTATGGATTGTGAGAAATCCTCTATGCGTATGCTTTCATCAAATCATTGATCTCAGGATGATTTTCATCCGTATCGCCGAGCCGGGATCTGATTTGTCGGAGCTGCCGCTTCAGCTCCGGGATGGCTTCGCGGTACGCCGGATCCCGATACACATTATTCAATTCCAGCGGATCCTTTTCCAGGTCGTACAGTTCCCAACCCGGCACTGTCCGCCACCCTTCATCGGCGCCCTTCCTCCCAAGAGCCAACCCATAGAAAAAGATCAGCTTAAACCGGCGGGTACGCACGCCGAAATGGGCGGGCACCTCGGAATTTTTCTTGTGCATCCAGTAACGATAGTACATGGCGTCCCGCCAATCGGACGGCGTCCTGCCCTGAAGATTGGCCCGGAAGCTGCAGCCCTGCATGTCAGAGGGTGATTCGAGTCCCGCAAAATCCAGGAACATCGGTGCGAAATCCGCATTGATAATCACGTCGTCGTTGACGGATCCGGCCCGGATCTCTCCGGGATACCGGATCAGGAATGGCATCTGAAGGGCCTCTTCGAACATCCAGCGTTTGTCATAATAGGCATGTTCCCCTAAGAACATCCCCTGGTCGGAGGTGTAGATCACGATGGTGTTATTAGTCAGGTCATTCTCGTCCAGATATTCCAGGAGACGACCGACATTCACATCGATGGCCGTCACACACCGCAAATAGTCCTTGAGATATTTCTGATAGGCCGCCCGGCTCTTTTCCTCATCCGTCATGCCCGTCGTGTCCAGTTTCCCGGTGGGCCACTCCCGGTCCGGTTTATGATGGTGCATCCGTCCCGCCATATTGAGCATGTCCCTCCCCCGATTGCGAGTCGCTTCGGACCGGTGGGACTTGTCTTCAAAGAGACCGGGTGGTTCGGGAAAGTCCATATTCCGGAACAGGTCTCTGTGCCGCTCGGCATACTCCCACAGTCCGTGCGGTGCCTTATGGTGGCACATGAGGAAAAAGGGCTGGTCCGATTCTCTGTTTTTCAGCCAGGTCAGCGCGACATCGGTGATCACATCAGTGGCGTAGCCTTCATAACCTTCGCCTCCTCCTCTTTCGTTCTGCCATGGTTTTCCCTTTTCTTTGAGAAGGGGATTGTGATACAATCCCTGACCGGGCAGCACATTGTAATAATCGAATCCGGAGGGTTCGGTGTGCAGATGCCATTTACCGACAATGGCTGTCTGATAACCGGCACTCCGAAGCATCTTGGCCACGTTGGGGCGATCCCTGTCGAAATCATCCCGCAAGGTATAAACGCCGTTGACGTGACTGTATTGCCCGGTCATGATGCATGCCCGGCTGGGCGTACAAATGGAATTGGTGCAGAACACATGGGTAAGGTGGGCTCCCTCCCTGGCAATCCGGTCGATGTTTGGGGTCTTCACCCATTCGGAATATCGTCCCCCGTAAGCGCTGATGGCATTGGCCGCATGATCATCTGACATGATGAACAGAATGTTGGGACGAGATCCGGCTCCTTTTTGTACACGTCCGCCCGGACAGCCTATCAGGGAGGGACCCAGGGTGATAGCGGCGGTACCCACACCCAACGATTTCAAGAATTGACGTCTCGAAGTCGGCTGTTCTGTATTGATCGTTTTCATTTCGTTGTCCCCTCTCCAGGAAATCCATTTTCGCGAATCATACGGCCCACT
>CAZYTI010000089.1:0-9811 GCA_964650065.1 uncultured bacterium | reverse complement strand
ATGAAAAACAATACAATTTTGACACAAACATCTCTGCAAGGAAGGTGACCGAGAATTGGAAGTTTACTTCATACTTGAGCTTCGATTACTCTGAAAATCGGTATGAGTATGAAGATGAAATCGTCAGTGATATTCGTAGAACATGGTACGTAAGTAACCGATTGGCAAGAAAGTTGGGAGAGCACTGGGCTATAGGCATCAGAGGGAATTTGGATTCCAATATACGATACAACAATAAAATGTCCCTAAAATTCTCACCTGAAATTGAATATAATCTCTACCCCTATTCGGAATTTTCCAGGAAACAGTTTCCCATTCGTATCGGAATCGGTCTAAATCACCATGATTATAATGAGATGACCATTTATGGCAAGACATCGGAATTCGTGAGCAACCTTCACATGTCCGCCGCAAGTGTGATTAAGGGAAAATGGGGCAGCGTGATCAATGTGATCAACGGTGCGTTCTACCTTCATGATTTTCGCAAGAACAACTTCGAGTGGGTGAACATTTTTAATTTCAGACTTTTTAAAGGATTTTCAACCCACGCCCTCTTTGTGGTTAACTTAATACACAACCAGTTGTATCTCGAAAAGGGAAGCCTGACCCTCGAGGAGGTCCTCTTGCATCGAAAAGAACTTGAGACCAGCTACAATTATTTCATTTCTTTCGGATTCAGCTATTCATTCGGGTCCATGTTTCAGAATATTGTAAATCCCAGGTTTGGATATTAAACCTATATTGGGATAACTACCGGACTTGTAGGTTATGTTTATATATGAATAAATTATATTCTAGGTGTTATGTCACTGGTTTCTGGTTACTGGCTGCTGGAAAAGATGACGATTTAGCTCTTTAAACCAGAAACCAGTAGCCAGCAACGCAAATTTATCGGTTTTCCGCCAAGGGCAGATCGCCTCAGGAAGCGAGGCAAACCTTCGCTATTCGATAATCGTATTAAAAAGTAACTTAAACGTCCCATGCGTCTGGAATCGATTCTGGGCTCGAAATCCTATGAGAACGATTCTGCCTTTCCCATACCGGGCACAAACCATGCCTGCCTTTTTGGCCAACTTCTTTTCTCCAATCAGCCACCCACTCTGAAGTAAATCTTTTTCCACGTACCTGACTACCGTTTTATATTTATCATTGTTTCTGCCCGGGACGATCTCGAAAGCCGGACTGCTGGTAAATACCACAACACCTTCCTCAGGCATTCCATAAGCCAATGGGTGCGCATTGTCAAAGATCACGTTTATTGTCGAGCCGGAGCAGAAAAACTCCGTCGATCGATATCCGTCAAGGGCATTTCGGACATCCAGTTCAAATTCTTTGATGGCAAAATCACATGCACCGGCAAGTGTAACCAATGTACCACCGTCCTTTACGAACTGTTTTATGTTTTCAACACCCTCTTTCCCAATCCCGCTCCGGTATTCTTCAGGATAACCCGACATTCGACGTCTGTATCTTTCAGAAAGATCGCCTGTGATCATGCCCGGTGAATCGCTGGGCAGGATAATGACATCGTAGTTTTTCTTGAGATCACCCTTTTTGATATCATCGTCCATCAGTGACTTATATGGAAATGCAAATTGTTCCAATGTCAAACGCGTCCAGCCCTCATCCATATTACCGCCATAGTACCGCCGATACATGCCCAAATTCATTTTTTTAACTTCATGCACACCCTCACCCTCTTTGGGTATTTCATCAAGAGCAATAAAATCCACACCGGTCTCCTGGGCGACCTGGGTGAGTACTGCTCCGGAACCGCTCGAAACGATAAAATCGCCCGGATGGCATCCTTTGAACTGTTTGTCTATCCTTTGTATCTTTACCTTTTTATCTAAGAGCATGTTGACTGCTTTATAACTGTCGTTGAATCTTCCGTCCAGAAGATACCATTCGCCTCCCGAGTGGACTTTTCCGGATAGGGGTTCAGCCGCAGTCAATATCGTGAAATCCCCCTTAATTTTTCCACCGATGGGATCGACACAAACGCCCATAAATTCGTTCATGTTATGTGTGGCCAGATCATAGGGCCGCAGAGGGGCACCCTGGTCGTCCCGGGTCCAGTCATTGTCTGCATAGCGTGTCTTTACGAGCAGGTTGCGTATCAGTCCCATCTTGGGCTGAGCAAAGGATATGAGAAAGGAACCCTTACCATAGATCTTGCTGTTGACGGTAAACTCTTGAATCGCCTGTTTAATCTCAATACCCGATTTTAACAGGGTGTTGATCATCTTCACGGCTGTGAGCGGATCATGCTGGTTGGCAGGTACCACAACAGCATTAATTTTACCTTCAGCGCCTCTCTCGGTCTGGCGCTTGGCCTTAAGATAGGCATTCTTGAGTACCATCTCCCTGTTTTTGGCCGCTAGATCCAAAAGGGCCCACGCAGAGATCTTTTTCTGTTCTACAACATCTCTCAACCGCCACCATCCGCCCGGCCAGGGATTCGGGAAAGTCGATTGAGCTTCGTATTCCGGGAATTGCCGGGCACCTCCCCGCAGTTGTTCGGGATGAATATATACCGGTGTCGCCAGATTGGCCCCTGCCGATTCGGTGAGCATCCCGGCGATGTTATGAAAGGGAGTGATCCAGTGCCATCCGAAATGACCCCATCCGGGATACTGGGCAGCGTTGAGTATGCCTTGCTTACCTTCCTCCTCCAGCTTGTAGGCGATATGAGCCCCATACCAGCTCATCTCTCGCCAGATCAGAGGATCTGCATAGGGACGAATCGGATCACAATAAGGCGGCACATAAAAACGCGCACCATAACTGCCCATGTGATGATGATCAATATAGGCCTGGGGCGGCCAGTCCACATACATTAATTTGGCTGCATATTTGGACTCAACCAAATTCAGATAATCACCGTCCCTGTTGTTATCGTGCCCCGCATAGAGATGATAAAGCCAGGGCAGACTGCTGCCTTCGTACTCGGTTCCCACGGTTTTTCGATACCAATCCGTGACCCAGATCTGACCGTCGGGATTGAAACTGGGGATCATGAAATATACCACATTGGCCAGGATCCTCCTGGTATTCTTATCATCCCCGGATATCAGATCATAGGCCAGTTCCGGTGTCATCTGGGTACCACCGATTTCAGTGGCATGCAGGCTCATGGACTGACAGATCACGGCCTTGCCCTCTTTGATGAGGGCTTTAATTTCCTGCTCGTCAATCCCCCTGGGATCGCTTATTTTTTGATTGACCTCCTGCAATCGATCCAGATTAGCCAGATTTTCCGGAGATGAAATAATGACCACCAAAAAGGGATGTCCCTTGGTTGACGGTCCCATATCGATGACTTTAATCTTACTGCTCTCCTTTTCGAGCTGATAAAAATAGTCGACGATCTTGTCCCATCTCGCGATCTTTCGATCCGCACCCATCTGAAATCCGAAATAGGATTCCGGACTTGTGATTTTTTGTTGTGCCAGGATGGACGTTGCAAAAAGGCTAAAGATGAAACATGCCATTAGTAACGAAAGGGATAGAAAACGTGATTTTCCGGTTTGTAAGTGCATCATAACCTCCCATAATTAATGTATGAAAAACAATGATTAAGTGTTCATTCTAATCTGAAGCAGGATTACTATTCCAGATGGCATGGGAAATCTTCCATGCTCCATTGGATTGCTTTTTTAATATGTGTATGGCCTTTATATGGATATGGACCGGATCTCCACCCGTTTTGGGTACAAGCGTTGCCATGAATTGACCTCGTTTCAAAGCCCAGACCCCGAAAATTTGAATTTCGTCTGTTGGATAAGCAGCATCTTTATAATTAAACCGATCGAATCCCCCCTTGTACCAGGATCGTACGGCCTCCTCTCCTGAACGTGTGGATTCGTTCGGCGGCATCATCACGACATCATCGTCCATTAAGTCCATCATGGCATCGAGATCACCCGTACTGATGGCCTGGACATATGCGTCCGCCATACCATTGATGGCCTGGGTATCGGCCTCAGTGTTCTCTTTTATAGAACATCTACTGAGTGCCATGATGCCCGTTAAAATTGAAAAGACAATTAAATGCTTCATAGAAGGCCTCATTCTCTTCAATGGGTGATTAACGCCTGGATTCACCATTCACCGGATCAAATGTTTCTTCTTGACAATGGAATTCACTGGTAAGGATTGTGTTCTGTAAGTATAAACTTTATCGAGGAATTTTGCAAGCACTTTGTTCTTTTGTTCTACTTGATAATTCCTGAAAAATATCCTTCAAATTCTCTTTTAATTCATCAATCGATTTTAAAATACACACTATACGGCACACCGTGAATCTGATAAAACGGCACAAATGAAATACCGTTGGATTTGAAATGCAGCGGATCATCATTATCGCGTGAAAAGGCCTGGCCCGGATTTGAGACATCAAGATTCAAAACGTGCAAATCATCCACATTCTCACCACCTAACAAAATCGGACCAAGCATGATCCCACCCACATCCCTGACATCCGGCGTATACTCCACATGAAATTCCATGGGAAGCGTGATGGAGACTTTATCACCATCCTCCCAGTTCCAGTCTAAAGTAAAATATGATCCGGGAATCGTTGTAATCAACGTCTCGACGTCGTTAATCTTAACTGAAAAGCCCTCCCCTGCCCAGGAAGGCCTTCGGATTTTCAACGTAAACTTCCCGTTTCCTTTGATGAGCAGCGTCGTACCCGGCTCTCCGGGAAATGTGGTTTCCTGACGAATGAAAATATTTTTTTCCCGCCAATTCAGTTCAGAAGGAATGAAGAGGTTCACCCATAAATTAGAATTATCATGGAAATAGATGCTTTCTCCATATTTGGTATGGTTTTCCAATCCGGTGCCATGACAGCATGAAAAAGAATGATAATCATTGCTGTACCTTTTCAGGCTGCCGGGCTTCAACGGTACGAAGTAAGTGGTAAAGCCGTGATCGGACCGGTTATCTTGTGAAGCTAAAATATGGTTATACAATCCTCTTTCATAATAATCCATATACTTTGCAACGGGGCCATGCATAAAAAGCTGTTTCGTCAACTTGAGCATGTTGTACGTGCAGCAGGTTTCGCAGGTCTTTTCCGTTAACAAGGTACCGATTTTGTCCGGATCTCTGAACATCTCTCCCTCACTAATACCTCCGATAATATACATATGATGTCCTGTGGCCATGTCCCAGAAATTGGCTGCAATATCGAAATATTTTCTTTCTTCCGTTTGTTCGAATACACGAAGTGATCCGGTAATTTTGGGAATGGTCTGATTGGCGTGATTGCCGGACAGACTGTCATGATTGGCCGCGCATGGTATAAATATCTTATCGTGATCAAAGTATCGAGCCGCCTCGATGAATTTTTGATCACCCGTGAGGACATGGAGTTCGGCCAATACATCATTCATGCCACCAAATTCACCCGCAATATAGATATCCCACATCTTCTGCAATTGAGAAGGCGTCACCCTGCTTAATCGGGAGTGGATCCACAGTCCCATCTTTTTGGCGATGTCCAGGGCTTTTGTGCTCTCCAAATAATGGTAACAGGCAAGCAGACCGGAAATAATTTTATGTTGGGTGTAGTAAGGCGCCCAGATATTGGGATAAGTCTGTAATTGTTCCAGCTCTTCAAACTGCCATTCACCGTAGGCACTGAGATATCCGGGATTATATCCCCGGCTGACTGCCAGGTCCTGGCATTTTCCTAACTCTTCAATAATATACGCCGCCTTGGTTTTATATACCGAATCACCGGTACTGGCATGGGCCTGTGAAAGCGCCACGAGGAAATGGCCCATGGTGTGGCCGCGTAATTTACCATCCGGTTTCTCCCAGCCACCCGGAGGCTCGGCATCCAGAGTGGAAAGACCGTAATTTTCACGAAAGCTGTATAGCATACGATCCGGATCCAAAAAATACAAGTACGCACAGGTACGGTCCATGGCATCCTTGAAGGGACTATCCAATAATCTGACCTGTGATAGGGAAAACGGTGTTGCTTTAAATATATTATCTTGTTGGTTTGTCTTTGTGCAGACCATCAATAATGTAGAACACAAGAGGATGGATAAAAATGATCTCATGATGATTTTCTCGCGTATCATAAATTATCGGTTCATTTTTGTTGTAGGGGCAGGCCTATGTGCCTGCCCTTGCTAAATCACCGGATTTCCTCCCACGATCTTTTTGTTATCGATATCCTTAAAATATTATCCTACATCATGGGTGCCCATTCAGTGTCGTTATTCACCTCATTACCATCCCGAATTGTCGGGATAGCAATGTCGCCCGGATGCTCCAGCGTCTAATGGCAATGATTAAAACGCGACGCAGAGCGTCGTAGAAGGCGTTCCCACGAGGATCGTGGGAACGAGGGGACCAAAATCAGGATAATCTAAATGAATGGCCTCTAAAGGGTACAGGGACAAGGGATTTTGTATGATTTATAGCCCCGAAGGGGCGACAGATGATATCCCGCACTTGCGGGAATCGCCCTGGGTTTTGGTATTAATCAAGACAAAACCCTGTAAGGACGTAATATGAAAAATGAAACCCTTTTCAATCATCACTTCTTCCATGTCGCCGAATCCGGCATCATAAAAACCGACGGTTCTATTTCCATATTGATTTCAATCTTCTCAATTTCATAGGACCGGTATCGCTGGCCATACTCCGACTCGATGAGAAAGGGGAACTTTAAACCTTCCACAGCATCATAATTGCTGAAGAACATCTCCAAATTGTTTAACATTCCAAAATCGTAGGTCTCGCCGGTCATGCCATTCACTAAAAAGGATTCGGCATCGATGAACCAGAATTCAACAGTGGCATCGGCCAAAGTCACTTTGAGCTTATAGCTGTCCGCACCATCATAGTCCTCTTTGTGAACCAGTTCGACCATGTGGTTCTTTTCTTTGTAATTCCAGAACACGGGTTCAAAAAACCGTTCCCGCAACGTGACTTTATCCAGATTGCCTTCAGATGGAATGGGTTGCGGTTTGTCGTGCGGAGGGCCCATGAGGGGATTGATCCACCAGGCCTTCCCACCGTCATATCCGTGAATGACAATTTGAGTGATTCGTTTGCTGTCAAATCGATAGAGATCCGGCCGCTGTCGCCATATCTTGAACGGTTCCGGATCGCTGAAACTGACATAGATGCCTTCCATGGTGAAAGTCTTCACTTTTGCCCATTGATCAGCACCACCCCTTGCTGTGATATTTTTCCGGATGATTTCATCCACGGTCAACGTCTGCGTTCTGGCGATCTGAATGAAACCCAATAAGAAAAAACTCAAGACCAGGGCAATCTTCAATCCACATTGGTTTAATCTATTTTGTGAGATCATAACAGACCATCTCCTTTCGATTTCTCAGATAAAGTACTCCCGCCTCGATGGTTGGGGACGTCCAGGATTTGTCGCTCAAGACCTGTGCCTTCGCCAGCTCGTGGTATCCCTCGGCAGTCGCTTCGGCTAACACCAACTTTCCACGGTCGCTCAGCACGATCAGTTTATCATCGGCAATGACCAGCGAACCCTTACCGTAACCACGCTTGGTCCACTTTCTTTCTGCAGTGGCTGCATTGAGGCACTTTAAGGTTGAATTGCTGAATCCGTAGATATGATCCTTATAGTATACTGAGCTGATGAAATGATTCCGCATCTCCTTGTTGTGCCATACGGTGTCGGCCCCTTGTGCTTCAGTCTGAAGAAGCTGACAGCCGTCTTCCACTGAGCTGGATATAAATACTTTATCCGGTGGGACAAAAACCGGCATGGCAATCACCTGAGGCAAGGAGGGACCCTTCCAGAGAATTTTGCCATCGGCAGAGATCGACACCGTTTCGTCGATCATCTGCCTCTCTCCGTCCTTTTCGATGATCCGGGTGGTCGTGAACACCGACTGTTTGACATCGTTGATGACCGCAGTGAACGGCGAAGAATGGCTCACCATACTGTCGCCGGATTTCCAGATCACCTCTCCGGTCATCTTATCGAGACCCACGAAGGCCGCACCGGTCCCTCCGCCGGCATGGATAATGACGGTGTCATCCAGAACCAATGCGGATGTAGAAAATCCACGTTGGGGTTGCCGGATTTTAAAACGATCCGCCAGCGACACCTTCCAGATTTCCTCACCGGTTTTGATATTCACACAGTAGAGTCCACCAAAAGAGTTCAATATATAGGCCCGGTCAACATCGATGGTGGGTGTGGAACGCGGACCGTTGCCGAACTCTTCCACGAACATTTTCCCCAGGCTACATCGCCAGTTTTCTTCACCGGTTCTGGGATTGTAACTGACCAGAAACTCGGTGCTGTCTTCGGCACATGCGGTCAGGAGCTGGTCACCGGCAAGGACGATCCCGGAAAAACCATGACCGATGGCTCGCTTCCATACCAGGTGAGGATGTCCATCGGCCGGCCACGCCTTAATGGACGCATCCGAAGCCGAAACACCGTCCCGGTTGGCACCCCGGTACTGCGTCCATTCCGTTTTGGACTTTTTTCGTACCTTTGAATCTTTTTTATTTTTTTCATTCTCATTGTCTGTTCTGGAATGACCCGCCGTAGCTATAAAGAGAATGAAAAAAATAGTAACTAAAGCAAAACTTTTAGACTTGCAGGTTTTGAAAATCATAGGATTCCTTTCTTTTTTTGATCAGTTTCTCCTCTATTATACAATGAGAGTCTGTCTTTCCAATCATCATTCAACCCCCTTTTCTCTAAATCTTTTCTTTTCCCCTCCTTCACAAGGAGGGGACGTTGAGGCTTTAGCCTCAACTGGGGAGGTTACCGCCCGGTTGGTAAAATCCTCATTAAACCCCGTCAGGGGTGACATGTCTATAGCCCATTGTCAATCCCCCAATATGAACTCCGTAGGAGTGACATGTTGGTTTCGGATCAGTCTTCATCAATCCAGTTTGCCCTTACCATGATTGTCAAATTTCTGAAGCATTTTTATATCACTCCTACGGAGTTCGGTTGTCTTTTTATCATTGAGCTATAAATATTTTACTCCTAACGGAGTTTGAAATCGATGTGACCTAAATGCTTTTACGTTATGATCAATCTCCTTTTATAACCTCAACCTATTCACCCCCCAACACCGCCAAACGCTGCTTCGCCTGGTCCACAATGGGCTGCAATTTAAGATCACATGCTTCCCAAAGCTCAACGCCACGACGATAGTGTCTAACTGCCTCGTCCGTCCGGCCCAACTTTTCGTAAATCTCACTCTGTCTCAGATGGGAGGGTGCAAGATAAATAAGATCCCAATGATTAAGCTGGGTAAATGATTGGTAATAACCCAGGGCTTCTTCATATCGACCTGTATGATACAACAGTTCTGCTTGCAGGAATCTTTCATTGGTAAACGCATAAAAGGGTGAGCTGAACATGAGGGGGAATCTCACTTTTCTCTCTGGAGTCTCCAGTATGGTCAGGGCTTCCTCAAAACTGCCCTTACTCAACTCGATTTGTGACCGAATACTAGCCACGAGATGTTTGACCATAGAGATCGCTTCTGATGGTTTTTCGAGATTGGCTATTTGTGCCGCAACCTGCTCGGCGATATCATGTTCCACAAGCCGGACATGGAAGAGTCCGATTAAATAGAGCCGAAGATGTTCAAATACATCACTATTCAGAGGCATTGCCATCGCACTCACTTCGATGGGAGGCTCTGCTCTGGCATCCCATCTGAGTAAGACTTCCCGTTCTCTTTTCAGTACTTCTTCGGTGAATTCAATACAGGGCAGGGTAAAAAACAATGCCCGATACAATTTGGCATAGGCTGGAATAAATGGCTTG
>CAZYTI010000088.1:0-9826 GCA_964650065.1 uncultured bacterium | reverse complement strand
TTCCCATCCCATCGATGAGAGCAAAAACCAGATCTTTTTCCATCTGGAAAAACTGGGCCAATTTCCCTTGAACCGATTCTGATGTGAGATGTTGGCGGTTTGAAGTCTGGGCAATACCCGCATCGATACGTAAGCTCTCATCTGTCAAGTCCATAAAAGTCCCCTGAATGAGCCTCGATGCCCTGAGCAGTTTGGCCACCCTGGGAGCTTCTGTGTATTCGACGAGACCTGTTGATCCTAGACCCATTTCCTCGACTAACTTCTGCATTCGTATTCGCTCGACGACCTGGAGTTGGATGACCTTGGAAAGATCCGTGATCAGCATATCTGTTAATCCCTTCTGGATAGCATCGAGATCCGTTTGCTGACCCATATTCTTAAAAGTGAGTACGGCAATGGTATTCTCTTGAAAAGAAGACGCATCAATAGCCGCCTCCTGATCGAGCGACACCTGGATTTCTCCCTCAATCTGTCTCTGAATCAGTCGAGCCATACGAGCCTCGAGACTTCCCCGAATCCCCTGCCACCGACTGACATCTACGTATCGCCGATAGATATCGATGGCATAAGGGAGCTGTTGGGTAAGCTCATAAGTCGATCCCAGGTAGAAGAGGGTTCTGCCATCGGTCGAATCGGCGATAAAGGCCTTCAGGAGAAGAGGAAATGCCTTGTCGAGATCCTTCTTTTTAAAGTGAACGATTCCCAATTCCCTGATCATCCTGGTATCTTCCGGATTCTCCTGCAGCGCAGTTTCGAAAGCCTCAATGGCCGCATCGTAGTCTTGCCTCTGCACATGCTTTCTCCCCTCGCTGTAATAGGACGGTGCACATCCTGCCAGGAGATAAAGCACAATGAGTAAGACCCCGAATTTGAAATATTTTTTGATCATCTCGCCCTCCTCGATTAAAACTCGTTCTCTTTCATAACCTTCCGAAGGTTGCATTCACAATAAATAGTAACCGATGACACATAGGCAATCAGCACCAAAACCTTCGGAAGGAGGAATGCGCCATGAGTGGTCATGAACTGCCAATCCTTTCTTGTCCTGTATCACTTCTCCCGTCGTCTTATTTCAGCTCACCGATTTCCTCATATCATCCTTTGTTTTAGCGTTAACCGTTTACCCATCACCGTTTACTTTCTTCTATCCGATTAGCGAACACAGATTACCGATTACTATTTTACCCGTTTCCTGTCCTCTCAACTTCATCTGATCAGCATCGCCTTCCCAATTCGATGAAAAGTGCCGGCCTGTAGACGATACAGATACAACCCTGTCGCCACATCCTGTCCAGCATCATTTCTACCATCCCAGACCACCGAATATCGCCCTGCCGACTTTTCTCCGTCGACCAACGTCCTCACTTTTTGACCCACATGATTCATCACACTCAACTTTACTTTACCGGCCGCTGACAGCTGATAACTTATTTCTGTCATCCCATTGAAGGGATTTGGAAAATTCGGATAAAGATGTATGGACTCGGGATAAATAGAACTGTCTTCAATCGAAGTGATGATCCCATCCTTAAGCACATCCAAATCCCTGGTCGTTGCATACGGAATGAAGTTTTGCTGCCCACAAACAGTGACGTACTGCTGAATCAAATCCGGATCCGTCAGATACTCTACGGAAAACACCCGTTTACCGCTGGCTAAATATTTCAAAATCATATCGATACGTTCCTGGTCCGGATCGTGCGGATTGATGTTGTCCTCAATACCGATGAAGAATACATCTTCCACACCAATCCCATCGATGACATCCAAGTAGCCGTTCTTCAAAATATCGGATACATGAGCTTCCTCAATGAGAAATTCACCATTCTGGGGAATGAGATAAAATTCGTCAGTGATCAATCCCGTTATGTGATCGCGAATATTCTGGACAAATAAAATCATGGCCATATCTGCAAATGGATTCTCACCATTTTCTTCGGACCAGTAGTAATAGGCATCGATGATGTCCATATAGATGCCGTCGAATCCCTGGGCAACGACAGTATCAATGTAAGAGAAAATGATCTCCTGCCAATCGGTTTGCCAGAACCGTACCTTATAGTTGCCTTCCCAATCGGGATTTTCTTGGCCCAGCCAGGCCGGAGCTCCTGGATCGGGCAACCCATTACCATCACTGTCCCAACTGGGATCCCAATAAAACCGGTAATCCTCTGCTTCGCCGATGGAAATGTAACAGATGGCCTTCTTCCCGCTGTTCTTGATCTGTAAAATGTCTTCCTGAGAAAATTTTCCATCATCCGATCCATCGGCCGAATAATCCATGACAACCAGTTCGAAAGTGGAATTGTCTGCAATTTGTGCAATATCGATATTCTGCAGTTGATAGGCCCAGGAATGCACATTCATCAATGATCTTTGGGCAATGACAAAACGCGATCCCATAGCACATAAGAGGAAAAAGATCAGTTTTGTGGCTTTTGGTTTGAAGAAGTTCATTTTAGTATCTCCGTCCATATTTTCCCTATTGGCCTTTCGTTTGTTTGTTCCCTAATCATGATAATCCTTAAATCATGAGAATCCCGGTTCAGACTCCTTCACCATCGGTTAGAGGCGGTCCCTGACCGCCGGACGAGTCTATCGAAGTAGCAACATCTTCCTCACCTCCACAAATGCACCCGCCTGCAACCGATACAGGTACATGCCGCCAGGAACAGACTCACCTTGATCATCTCGTGCATCCCACTGAAGCGTATAGAAACCGGCGGATTGAGTTTCATCAATCAACGTTCGGATCTTCTTACCCAGCGTATTCCAAATTTCCAGTCGCACATTCAGCATTCCATCCACTGGGGAAATAGCGTACGTAATGGTCGTCTCAGGATTGAAGGGATTGGGATAGTTTTGTCCCAACGAAAAAGTGATTGGTAAATCCGTCTCCTTCTGATTTATCTCTGACATGTTCGGACAACCTTTCAGCTGAACATCGATAATCCGACCCAATGGATCGATGGCTTTGACATTCTGTAAAGAAAATTCAGAGATATTACCCGTCGAAGTACTCGGAGAGATTCGCATTTTAATTCTGGCGACCTGACCCGAGCCACTCACACCTTTTTGTTCCCTTTTTTTGGACAGCCCCATACATATCTTGCCTGTCTTTTCATCAATCCTGGAGAAAATAATGACATCCTCACCCATCCATGCACCGGATTCAATTTCCAAAATGTCCCAATCTAATCCGGAAAAGAGACGCATTTCAAAGGCAATTCCAAAAAGATCCTCCGCACCCTCCATATAAACCACAGCCCAGATCTCGTCATCTGATCCTGCCTCATCATCGATCAGCACACTGAGATTTGTCGGAACTTTCACTCCGGTGCATTTTGATACTCCGTCCGATTTTACCAGGACGGTACTGAAACCCCGCGTCTTATTCCAGTTCAGATCCAGGGGCAGCACATCGGCCTGGTTGACTGTACCGTCGCCATTGGCATCGGCATAAGTGGCTAATTCAGGTGTCCAGGGCGGACAGGGTTGACCCGCCCACTGGATCGTCGCATCAGGACGTTGGGGACCGGTCCGGTTCCAGAAGAGACCGAGTGGAAGCACATCGGCCTGATTTACAATCCCGTCGTTGTTGGTATCGCCGGGCCAGACCGTATTTCCCATCTGTATGGTCACGGTTTGACGACCCGATTCCAAAGGTATGCCATTCCCGTCGGAATCGATGGCTATGGCATCGGAGATGGTTAATTGAATTTCTGTACCCTCCGGTGTTGTAGCCTCTGTTTCCAACTTCACCCGGGCGACGCACCCATAACCATCCACACCCCCCTGGCCTGCCTTACGGGTGTTACCAATGGCTACGCGACCCTCATCTGCTTCCACTTGCTTATAAAACAGGGTGCCTCCTCCCAAAAATCCATTGGGAACAACATTGGCATCAAACGGTGGTACTACGTGGACATATGACTTTTGATCTTAGCTCACCTTGAAACTCACACCGAATAGATCAGAAACCGGCTTATCATCGGTACCCACATAAATATCCACCCAGAAAACATTTCCGGCGTTCTGAGGCGTGGCTGCAACCGGGTAAATCGGTACTGAGGCTTTCAGTAGAGGCTGACCCTCTGTAACCACAACATATTGACCGACAGTAACATTTGAAAAAGTATCCTTGATTCCCGAGGGCCATTCCACAGTCAGGATTTCGATCGATGTCGCATCACCCAGACCAAAATGAGCAATTAAGCTGTTTTGAGCGCTGAATCCCGTTTGCCCGGAGACCTCTCTTAACTGCCAGACACCGTTGGCTCTGACTTTCACTTTAGCACCCAAACCGGCTCGATTACTGATGGTACCTACACATCCGATTTTTATCCAATGGTTCTCAGTACTCCCATTTTCATAAAAAAAGTTACTCTGCGTTCCTCTATTCGTCACGTATAAATCGAGATCCCCATCGTTATCATAATCTCCCCAGGCACATCCAGACGAATAACCGCCGTCATTCACAATGGAACCGACAGTCATCTTATCGAAAGTTCCGTCACCGCTATTTTCATACAGAAAATTATTTTCATCAGAGTTGGCCACGAAGAGATCGAGCTCCCCATCGTTGTCATAATCCCCCCAGGAAGCCCCCTGAGACGATTCATCATCATTGACAATGGCTCCCTCATTGATCCGCGTAAACGTGGCATCACCATTGTTGTGATGCAGAAAATTCACACCGGAATTGGTCACATATAAATCCAGATAACGATCATTATTATAATCACCCGGTATAACAGAAATAGAATAGGATCCACAATCAACAGCATCACCCGACGCCATTTTGGTAAATGTACCGTTGCCGGTATTATGATATACAAATTGGCTCTTATAGTAATAATTCACCACAAAAAGATCCAGGAATCCGTCATTATCATAATCTCCCCATGAATTCCCCATGGAATAGCCTTCATCAGTCACAACCGGTCCGGTCGTGACCTGCGAAAACGACCCATCCTGATCGTTCTGGAACAATAGATTATTTTGGTTTGCGTTGCTGACGAAAAGATCCAGATAACCGTCGTTGTTGTAGTCTCCCCATGTTCCGCTTTTGGAATCGGCCATATCGCTGATAATCGCTCCCGATGTTATTCTGGTGAATGTCCCATTGCCATTGTTCCTATAGAGAACGTTGTTCTGCGCCCAATTCGTCACATATAAATCCGGATAACCATCTCGATTATAATCGCCCCACATACACCCAGTGGAACTTTCCACATCGTTAACAATGGCACCTTCAGATACACGGGTGAAAGTGGATTGGGGCTGACCGCCGATGATATACGATCCGCTGACCTCCTCACTGGGACTCAGGTTGTCCTTAAAGGCCCGTGCCTTCAGAAAGGTGGAACCGGACACAGAAATCGGGCCTGTATACATCATTGAGGATTCAGTCGGATCGGACCAGTCGGTGGTATAATAAATTGTAGCTCCTGGTGTGCCACATTGGATGCTTACCATTTGCGATGTGGAATATACACCGGGATCGGGACTCATTGTGGGTATTTGCACAGTGGCCGTAGGCAGTGTGGTCATGTCCAGGAGGTTGGCATAGATATCCCACCGCTGTCCAACGACGCGGTCGTCGTACCAGGTGGTAATGAGAACCTGATCATAGACCGCGAGCGATGGCCCCATCTGCTCGGCTTTACCTGGATCCGTATCAATGCGGAAATTTTGGCCCAACAGATTGCCATCGGCATCTATCCCTTGACCATAAATATCAAAATTCCCGTTCCGTCGATCTTCCCAGGCGATGATGACTTTTCCATTCCCATCCATGGCAACCGATGGTGAAGTCTGGTCAGCTTGATTTCCCGTGTCATTCACACGAAAATCATCCCCCAGTGGCTGAACAATGGTGTTATACCGCCGGGCATAGATATCCCAATCGTCGTTGCGATCGTCTGACCAGGTAATGGTAAAATTCCCGGCCGCATCGACAACAATGGCGGGGTCAGTACTCGAGGCGGGATTACTTTCATCGTCATCGTTAATTCTTGAGTTACTCCCGATAGTCGATCCATTGCTGTTGTATCGCTGGAAATACACATCGCTATTCCCTGCTCGGGAATCGGTCCACGCAATAATGAAGTTACCGTTTCCATCCATGGCAATTGCCGGCTGACCTTGACTTTCCTTTCCCGGATCGTCGTTCACACGAACCGCACCGCCCAGAGGTGTTCCTCCTTTGTCATATCGCTGGAAAAACACATCACTGTTATAACCGTACCCCTCCAGCTCTGACCAGGTCAACACATAATTCCCGCCTGAATGGACGGCCACGACGGGTGCATGTTGATCGTTATAATTATAGAAAAAAGGAAGATCGACTTCATTTCCCAATTTCAGTCCATTGGCATCGAAACGTTGGTAACGTGCATCATTACTCAAACTTAAATTCCAGTGATAAGCGATGGTAAAACGGCCTGAGCCATCCAACCCGATCTTTGCTCTGGTTTGACTCACCGTAGGTTTGGCCGACTCATCGTTGGTGACCTTCACGTTATTCCCTATTTTGACCGCCCCCACGTCGTATCGCTGAAAATAGATATCATCATCCCCTTGCCTTTCATCCTGCCATGCGACAATGAATTGACCCGTTCCATCGGTCACGACATCCGGATAGTATTGATTTGACGATCCTTCATCGTCATTCACACGAAAATTGGTACTCTGAGACACACCGATTGGATAACGTTGGCCGTAGATATCATAATTTCCTTCCCGCCAATCCGACCAAGTGACCACAATGTCACCATTATCGTTCATTCCTGCCGAGGTATTGGTCTCTAAATAGGCGAGGAACCATCCTGAAGGTGGGTTCCAACTGTTTACCAGAATACGATCCGTCTGCGGGGATCCATCGCTTCCAAAACGTCTGATGTAAACGTAGTCCAAATTTGAAAACCAGGAGACCAAAAAACGCCCATCGTGAATCATATCGACAGAACTGTTTTCTTGCTTTTTTGATGTATTCAGAAACACCGGGAAATTACTACCTTGACGTGACCCCTGGCTGTTGTATCGCTGACCATATATATTCTCACGATCATCGTTCCGGTCATCTGTCCAAACCACGACAAAATCACCGTCCTCATCCATGTCAATATCCGGTGACATTTGAAAAGTGGTTCCGTTATCATCATTCACTAAGAAGTTGCCACTCAGGAGGTCCCCGTTTGAGTTGCATCGCTGGCCGTAAATATCCAGATTCCCGTTCCTCCTATCATCCCAGACAACCACACATTGGCCATTCCCATCAATTGCCGCTCCTGGTCTATTGCGATCTTTTACGTCTGAATCATTAAGGACGAATTCGTCACCCGCGGGGACTCCGTTTTGATCGAAGAACCTAGTATATATATGATCATCATCCTCCCATGCAATCACAAAGTCACCGTTACCGGCCACGGTGATATCTGGATTGGATACATAGGTACAGCTTCTATTTGCCTGAAAGTTGCCGCCCAGCCTTATTCCGTTACTGGCGAACCGTTGACAATATACATCCCGGCTACCCGTGTTGCGCCTATCTTCCCAGGCAATGATAAAACCGCCGTTTCCATCCATTCCAATAGAGATATCGGACTGATCGGTACTGCTGTCATCGTCATTCACCCGTATATTGACTCCTTGAGGCACTCCGCTACTGTTGTACCGTTGGCAATAGACATCGGCGTCTCCGTTGCGATGATCCTTCCAGACAACGACAAAATGACCACTGTTGGCTATGGCGGTCACGGCATCACCATGGTAACACCGTCCCACATTCTCGTTCACCTGAAAATCTTCCACGACGTATCCGATATTCATGATGTCAGGTTCGAGAACTCCTTTAGGGCGGACTTGTTGCAGCACACCCTGTTCAGCGAAAACGAATACACAGATAAATAATATGAAAATGGATATCTTTTTTTGCATCTTCAATATTTAACCTCCCTGAAACTCTCAATGAAATAGCCCTATTCTCGTTATTATCCTTCCCAAGGTCACATTTTCAATAATGCAAAATCACAACGAATGATCTTCGACCGGCAGCCAAACTAACCTTTCGAAGGGTGTAATGCTAAATGATATCGGCCCCTGGGTATATCTCCAACCAGTAACAGAACCTTCGAAAGGAAAACGTCTAGTGAGCGGTCAGGGATCGCTCTTAACCATTGTCTGAACCAGAATTCCTAGGATTACAGGATTATCTTGATTTATCTAAATCACCAATCATGGTAATCCTTATATCCTGAGAATCCCGGTTCAGACATCCTTATCGTATCAACAACATCTTCCTCACTTCAACATAGGATCCCGCCTGCATCCGGTACAGATACATCCCTCCGGAAACGGACGATCCGTACTCGTCCCGGGTATCCCATTGAACCGTATGCTGCCCTGGGTCCATTTGAGCACTTACCAATGTCTTGATCTTCGCCCCCATTAGATTATATATTTCCAGCTTGACATGAGAAGACTTCGGTATTGAATAAGCAATCGTTGTTATCGGATTAAAAGGATTGGGATAGTTTTGTTGGAGTACAAATGCCGTGGGTATGGACGTTTCCGATTCATCAATCCCCGTCCTTAAAATCGTGTATGTCCCGGTCGCTATATCACTGGGGGGCCAGCCGACCTTGTAGGCCCTGGCCTTCAGGGTCTTGGTTTCTGAAACCAGAATAGGAGCCGTATACTCCGAACTCGATTCTGCAGGCTCAGAGCCATCCATTGTATAACGAATCGTCACCTCGGATGTCGCACAGCGAATGGTGACATACTGCTTCGTGTTGTGTGTGCCCGGTGACGGATCAAATGTCGGTGTACCGATAGACCTGGTGATGGCCACCGTCTTTCCGATGGCATAGAGGCCGATTGAAGCGCCCGCGGCATCGTTGGCCGTTTTCTCGGTCATTGTCAACTGGACCACGGTTCCATCCGGTGTATTAGGATCGATCTTAAACTTCACCTTCAGCACCGTACCGCTGCCGTTCACTCCGGACTGACCGGCCTTGCGCGTGATCCCCGCACTCACCTTTCCGGTCGTTTCGTCCACCACCGGGAAGAACACCACATCACTACCCAGGAAATCACCCGGAATTACATTGGCAGTATGGGGTGTTACCACATCGATGTATTCGGTCTGGGTATAGTTCATGGACAGACTGAGCCCGAACAGGTCCTCAGCCGGATTGTCCTCATCCCCCAACATCAGATCCACCCAAAATTCCTCTCCTGCAAGCTGCTGATCCTCCACATCGAGAACGATAGGTACAGTACCCTCCAGGGGATCTACATTGGCAACTGCCTCGTTGGAGGGATCGCTCTCCCCTTCATTAAATACGGCTGTGGCCTGATAGTAATAATTGCCATCGTGGGGTACGTTGTCGTTAAATGTCGTCGTACCAGCCGGTGCGTTTCCAACGAGGGAACCACTTTCTTGGGCATCGGGCTTAATGGACCGGTAGATGTTGTACGATTGAAGCGAGGCCGCAGCAAAAGAAAACCCTGCCTTGGCTGTCTGGGGCACACCTCCATACTCGGCTTTCAGATTGGACGGTGCAGTTACACCTTCACCGGTAGGCGCATCCCAACTCACGGTCACCTCTCCCAGATTCTCTCGAACCTCGAAAACCGCATCGGCCAAGGCCTGCTTTCCATCATCGTTCACAACAGCCACATCCCGCATACTCTGGGAGGCATCCTGAGTGATATCCACCATGGCCTCAATCTGAAGGCTGCTAATGACGGTCACCTCTTTCACCAGGATGCCTGTTCCGCTGAATTGAACCGAAGGATTATCGGAAAAATGACTGCCGCT
>CAZYTI010000087.1:0-9897 GCA_964650065.1 uncultured bacterium | reverse complement strand
ACCATGTTCTTTTGCCAGCCCAATGAGTGTTTCAACCGTTCCGGAACTGGGGGATCCTGGATAACTGGTCACCAGCTTCACGCCGCTGACTAGCGCGCCATAGGCCATGGCCTGGTCACCGTTGAGCATTTTTAACGCCATCGAAAACTCTCTCGTATTTTATTTTTTTCCTCTGATTATATCCGTGCCAATCCGTTCCATCCGTGTCGATCCGTGTTCCATGGGGTGGGGAGGGGTAAACAGCAACCCAACATCAAAAAAGACGATCACGATCGGCAAATTCTCCTGATACGGCCCCGACTACGTTCTGTGCAGGATAGCCTTTGGCCGACCACCAGCCTCGAGAGCCTTCATATTCAAATTCGGTTTTTTCACTCAACCAGATATGAATCCTGGTCTCATTATCCCCATAGTCATAAAATCCGGCGATATCATCCATGCCATCACCATTAAAATCACCGGCAACTGCATGGGCAACGTTTTTGGCTTCATACCCCCGGGTACTTTCCCACCATCCGATGGATGACTGATAATCGAAGCTCCGTTCGTAGGCATTGAGCCATACATGAATACGGGTCACGCCGTTTCCGTAATCATAGAAACCGGCCATGTCCGTCAAACCATCTCCATTCCAGTCCCCTGCCACAGGATGGTATAGTTTTTCACCCTCGTATCCCCCCTTGTTGGTGCTGAACCATCCATTGGAGCCCGAGTATTTAAAAGTCTCATTCTCCTCGTTGATCCATGTATGGATCCGGGTCACGCCATTCCCGTAGTAGTAAACCGTGGCGATATCGCTGTGTATCGGTTCCTTCTCTTCGGATGACTGAATGCCTTTGGTAACATTGACATTGGGATGAAAACCCAGAAGCAAAAAGAAACAAAAAACAACCGAACCCGTCTTTAAAACATTTCTTTTAAAATAGGTCATGGCGTCTCCTTTCTTTACATTGTATAAAAGTTAAGCTTATCTTTGACCGTTGCTCGGAAGGAATCATAAAGATATAATATTTAAAAAATGATAACCATTCTATGGACAATATGCAAGTGAAAAGTTTCTCTTGATTTTCGACAGAGAATCATTTATACTAAGATCATATCAAACGCGTATCACAGGATTACAAAATGTTTTATCTACAGAGCAAAATCCCGATATAAATTCATCCCGGAACACACTTGCCCAGTTCAGTGTTATTCTGTGATAATCCGTGGTATTCTTTTATGGTTTTAATCTTACAATAATGGAAAAACATGCACTACGAAGGCCACATTATCCGACCTCCCAGTGAGGCCGACAGCATCATCCTTCAGATTACCGTCGGGTGTTCACATAATAAATGCACGTTCTGTGGTACTTATCCGGATAAGCGGTTTCGCATAAAACCTCATGAAATCATCCAAAGCGACACGAATATGCAAACCGTCATTTTAAACAGAAACGCCGTGTTTTCCTAATCGATGGAGATGGACTGATCATCCCCCAACAGCGTTTACTGAAAATCTTGATTGAAATCGAGGAAAAACTGCCCTGGGTGACACGCGTAGGAATCTATGCCAATGCCAAAAGTCTAATCAGAAAAAGCCTTGAGGATCTGAAAGCACTCAGGGACCACGGCCTGGGCATCGTCTATATGGGCCTTGAGTCCGGGGACGATGTCACTTTAAGGAAAGTGTGTAAAAAAGGGGATGCGAAAAGCATCATCGAACAGGGGAAAAGAGTGGAACAGGCCGGTATCAAACTCTCCATCACCGTTCTTTTGGGCCTGGCAGGTCCGGAACGATCTGAGATCCATGCCCGTGAAACCGGGAAGGCCCTCTCCGAGATGGCGCCTGATTACATCGGCGCTCTGAGCCTCATGCTTATTCCCGGCACACCCCTTTACAATGACTGGAAAACCGGAGACTTCATCCTGCAAGAACCCAAGGCTCTTCTGCGCGAACTCCGTACCATGCTCATCCACACGCATCTGACCAAAGGTCTCTTCTTTGCCAATCATGCCTCCAACTACCTCCCCATCCGTGTGCGATTCCCCCGTGACAAGGAATCCGCAATTCAATTGATCGATCAGGCCCTGGACGGTCACATTCCCCTGAAACCCGACTGGATGAGAGCCCTGTGAGTGCCCAATTTAATCCTATATTGACTTTTTAAACGTTGACATTTAATCTCTATTCCACTATATTAATATTAAACTTATATCAATTTTGGAGCGCACATGAAAATTCTGATCACCGGTGGGGCCGGATTTATAGGAAGTCATTTAAGTGAAAAACTGCTTTCCCAGGGACATCAAGTCATCGCCATCGACAATCTTTCCACAGGAAGCTATGAAAATATAGAACATTTGATCGAAAATAAAAATTTCACCTTTGTCTTTGATACCATTGAAAATACCATTGTCCTCGATCGTATCGTAAGTGAAGTGGACATCATATATCATCTCGCGGCTGCTGTGGGTGTCGATCTCATCGTCAAGGATCCGGTAAACGTCATTCGATCGAACGTGTTAGGTACGGGAATCGTACTGCAAACCGCCAAGCGATATCAGAGAAAAACCATCATCGCCTCGACATCGGAAGTCTATGGCAAAAGTGATAAGGCACCTTTTAAGGAGGATGATGATTCCATTCTCGGTCCAACCATTAAGCACAGATGGAGCTATGCCTGTTCCAAACTGATCGATGAATTCTCAGCTTTGGCCTATTATCATGAGTTTGATCTTCCCATCATCATCGTTCGCTTTTTTAACACCGTCGGTCCCAGACAAACCGGCAGATACGGCATGGTCATTCCCCGAATGATCGGACAGGCGTTGGCACAAAAACCCATCACCATATACGGAACCGGGGAGCAAAGAAGGTGTTTTTGTCATGTGCGGGACGTCATCCAGGCCCTACTGAAACTCACACAAGAAAAAGCGGCCATAGGCAATATTTACAATATCGGTTCAACGGAAGAGATTTCCATAAAAGATCTGGCAGTGAAAATCAAGGAGTCGACGCAATGCGATTCTGAACTCGTCTACATCTCCTATGACAAGGCCTATGAACGGGGATTTGAAGATATCATGCGCCGGGTCCCATCCATAGATAAAATCAATAAATTGATCGGATTTAAACCGACCGTATCATTGGATAATATTATCAAGGACATCATACAATTCGAAAAAAAGAAACTTGCAAATGAGTAATAAAATATATAGATTAAAAAAAATCATTGATGACCAGGCCGTATATTAAAAATAGGAATTGAATAGAAATATCTAATCAGAGGTAAGATTCATAATGCGATTTTCTTTAAAAAAGTTGTCCTTCTATCTTCTTTTATTCATTTTCATCTTCCTGTTGATCATGGGTATACGTTCAGGCGACATGGTGTTGATGCATCTCGAAAGCGCCACTCTATGACTGGATTGTATTGGGATCGGGTAATCCCAAGGTGATCATATGAATGAAGTTCAAAAAAAGACTTCCACAAGAACGTATGCCATCTTAAGGAAAATAAGATGGCTTTTTATTGTTGGACTCGGAGGTATACTCAGCAACAGTTATTTCAAGGCCGTTGTGACGAAACAAGTCTATGACGGCCCATTGAAATCGGGATGTGTTCCTTTTCTCAACTGTCATGCCTGTCCCTTTGCCATATCCTCCTGTCCCATAGGAATGCTTCAACATTTCGCTGCCATCCGAAAATTCCCCCTGTTCCTGTTCGGTTTCCTGGGAATCATCGGTATGACGGTGGGGCGCGCAGCCTGTGGCTGGCTTTGTCCCTTCGGATGGATTCAGGACAAGATGCATAAAATTAAAAGTCGAAAATTCCGTATTCCCCGGCCCCTCACGCACTTGAAATATGCCTCATTGATTGTACTGGCCATTATACTCCCCTATTTTACCGAAGTCCATTGGTTCTCCCGCATTTGCCCCTGGGGAACCATCACCGCCGGAATACCCTGGGTTCTGTGGAATCCCGTTGATCCGGCATTTGGTGCACCGGTCATCGAACCCGGCATGGTGGGCTGGCTTTACTTCATGAAGATTGCCGTCTTGATCCTGTTTTTGACCTTATTTATATTCACCAAAAGACCTTTCTGTAGAACCACATGTCCCATGGGCGCCATCTATTCGCTGTTCAACAAATTCAGCCTGATGCACATGAAAGTGAGTGGACGGTGTGCCAACAACTGTAATCTCTGCAAAGAAGTGTGCCCGGTGGACATACGAATTTCAGACAATCCTGACTCACCCGAATGTTTACGGTGTCTGGAATGCACCGTCTGTAAAAAAGTATCTATTGCGTGGGGTATAAATCATGAATGATGAACACACAAGTTTACTCCGGAGTCTTCCAAAAGTAGACCGAGTATTGGACGATGATCGTATCCAACCACTCCTCCAACACCATCCCAGGAGCCTGGTCGTTGAAAAGATTAGAGCCTATCTCGAGGAACTACGCAACAGCATCCTTGTAAACGGGACGACAGATCGGTCCCTCGATTTTGACGAGATCGTAAACCATATCATCCAAAAAGCCGAAGCCGAACTCCAAATGGGGGTGAAACGGGCGATAAATGGTTTGGGCATTATATTGCATACCGGTCTGGGCCGAGCACCAATTGCAGAGCATGCACGAAAGGCATTGATGGAAGCGGTAGACAACTATTGCACCCTCCAGATCGATCAAGAGACAGGCAGACGTGGCGACCGTTACGCAAGCATCGAAAAACTCCTGATTAAAATCACGGGTGCAGAGGCAGGTTTGATTGTGAACAACAACGCAGCAGCCACCCTCCTCATTCTCAACACCCTGGGGGGAAATAAAGAGGTCATCGTTTCCCGAGGTGAACTCGTGGAGATCGGCGGATCCTTCCGTATTCCTGACATCATGAAGCGAAGCAGCGCCAAAATGGTAGAAATCGGGACCACAAACCGCACCCATCCAAAGGATTACATGAACGCGATTAATTCCAATACGGGCCTCATTCTAAAAGTACATCAGAGTAATTACAGAATGACGGGATTTACCAAGCAGGTTCCAATCGAGGAGTTGGTACCCATCGCCCGGGCTCACAAGCTCCTGACCGTGGACGATCTGGGCAGTGGAGCCCTGGTCGATTTGAGCCAATGGGATCTCCCCAAAGAGCCCACAGTGCAAGATTCCATCAAGGCGGGTGCCGATGTCGTGTGCTTTAGTGGAGACAAATTGCTGGGAGGCACCCAATGCGGCATCATCGTCGGGAAAAAAGGTCCACTAGAGAAAATAAAGAAGAATCAACTGACCCGTGCCCTTCGTTGTGGGAAAATGACCCATGCGGTATTGGAAGCGACTCTCCGGTTATTTTTGGACGAGCAAACTCTGCTTCAATCTCATCCCGTCCTGAGCATGTTGACCCTTCCCAAATCAGAGATAAAAAAACGGTGCTTTAGTCTAAAGCGAAAACTCAAAGACATCATTGGCGAAAAAGGCCATATGATCGTCGAAGAAGATGTCTCCGAAGTCGGCAGTGGTTCTCTGGCAGCAGAGCTCCTGCCCACATGGGTCCTGTCCATATCACTGCAGGATGACTCTCCGGAACAGTTGGCCAAAAATCTGCGAATGTCCAATCCACCCATCTTCGGAAGAATCAAAGATGATAAATTCTTACTGGACCTCCGGACCATCCGTAAAGATGAATTTAGATGGATAGCGGAAGCTCTCCAAAAGATACTGGAAACGCCCACCGAACCACCCCGGGATAGCGACACACCGCCTGACGAGAAAACGGAAACGGATATCGCAGACACGATCAGTGATGAAGTCCGCGAGATTGACGATTCTGAGAATTTTGAATAACTTGAATGGTTAACAAATGGCAGAACGTTTGGGGCGCCATATTGTACTCGGCATGGCCGGTCATATCGATCATGGTAAAACCGAGATCGTTAAGGCACTCACAGGAACCGATACCGATCGTCTGAAAGAAGAAAAAGAAAGGGGAATGACGACGGATCTGGGCTTTGCCTTTCTGAGTGACGATATCACCATCATCGATGTGCCGGGCCATGAAAAATTTGTGAAAACCATGGTTGCCGGGGTCAACACTGTAGATCTGGCGCTGCTGGTGGTTGCTGCCGATGATGGTGTCATGCCCCAGACAATCGAGCATCTGGAAATTCTGAACCTTCTCCAGATTTCCTCAGGCCTGGTCGCCGTGAGCAAAATCGATCTCGTGGAAACCGATTGGCTGGAAATGGTCATTGAAGACATACAAAAACTCCTCAAGGGCACCATTTTGGAAGGATCACCCATCATCCCGGTGAGTCCCATTACGCAGGCAGGCGTAGATGACCTCAATGAAGCCATATTCCATGCTGCCCGGCAGGTCCGGGACCGTCGCGACAAAGGTGTGTTTCGTCTTCCCATTGACCGTGTATTCACCATCAAAGGATTCGGCACCGTAATTGCGGGAACAGTCCTTTCCGGTAAAATCGCCCCGGAGGATACGGTCGAACTGCTCCCCCAGGGTATACCGCTTCGTGTTCGCGGTGTGCAAGTCCACGGCAAATCTATGGAAGAAGGAACCGTGGGGTATAGAGCAGCCATTAATCTGATGGGAATCGAAAAGGAAAAAGTGGATCGGGGAGACGTCCTGGCAGAACCGGGTTTCTATCGGCCCACGAGCATGATCGATGCTCATTTTAATCTCCTGTCCTCTTCCCGTAAAGACCTCAAAAACCGAACCCGAGTTCATGTCCATATCGGAACCACCGAAGTCACAGCCCGAATCATCCTGCTGGACAAGCAATTTATGAATCCCGGAGACAAGGGCTTTGTCCAAATCCATTTTGAAAAACCGGTGGTCGGGGATATGGGAGACCGGTTTGTCGTCCGCAGCTATTCTCCGGTTCGAACCATTGGTGGAGGTCTCATCCTGGATGTGCATCCTGTAAAACATAAACCCTTTCAAACGGAAGTCCTGGATAAACTACAAAAACTCTACCTGGGCGATCCCGGCCTCGTCGTACTCGATCATCTGAACAGGGCCTGGTTCACACCCCAAACCGAGGAGGATTTAACCAAATCCATGGGTATCACAAAGGAGGCGCTTCGGGCACATCTTTCAGAACTCGAAGCTCGAGACGATGCGCTTCGGATCGGAAAGAAGCGTTGGATGTCCAAAGAGAATCACGAAATCCTGTACAGGAAAATTGTTGCTCAATTGGAACTCTTTTTCCAACAAAATCCCCTTCGACTCAGCATGTCAAGTGCCGAGCTCCATTCCCGGATTCGTCAGACCGTGGACCGAATCTTATTTGACACCGTCCTCTCCGATCTTCAACAGGAAAACAAACTGAAAGTAAGTGGGAATCAAATCTCCCTGACAGATCATTCCGTTCAATTAACACCGGAACTCGAGTTCTTAAAAAAGGATATCAACGACAAAATGTTGGCCGATCCACTCAACCCGCCATCGAAAAAAGAATTGATCGACCAAATGGGAAAGGATGCTACAAAAATGATTTCCTTTTTAATCGAATCCGGTGATTTAATTCTGCTACAGGAGAGCATCCTCTTTCACAGAACAGCCATCGAAAAGGCCAAACAAAAAATAATGGACTTTTTAAATAAAAAAGGCGAAACCACAGTCAGCGAGATTAAACAATACTTGAATACGACGCGGAAGTATGCCGTTCCTCTACTCATCTACTTCGACAACCTCGGACTTACAGAGCGGGACGGTGACTTGCGAAGACTCAAGGAATGAAGGAGGTGATCACCTTGTCCGATTCTCCGGAACCCATTCGACTCACCGAAATGGTCAATTGTTTCGGGTGAGCATCTAAACTCGATCACGCGCAGTTGGCGCGTATCATGAAAAAAATTCCCCAATTCTCGGATCCCCGTCTCCTGGTAGGTACGGAGACGGCCGATGATGCCGGTGTTTTTAAAATACGCGATGATCTGGCCCTGATCCAGACCGTCGACATATTCACTCCACTGGTGGACGACCCCTATCTTTTCGGCCAGATTGTGGCAGCCAATTGCCTGTCCGATGTCTGGGCCATGGGTGGAGAGGTTCTCACGGTACTCAATTTATTGGGATATCCACCCAAGAAGCTCAGTACTGATGTCGCTGCAGAGATACTCAAAGGATGTGCCGAAAAAATCAAAGAGATCGGTGGGGTACTCTGCGGGGGACATACGTGGATTGATCCTGAACTGAGGGTGGGATTGGCTGTCACCGGTGTGATACATCCGGATCGTATCATCACCAATGCCGGGGCCGAACCGGGAAATGCACTAATCCTGACCAAATCCATCGGGGCCGGTATACTCAGCTACGCCCATATTCAGGGAGAGATCGATTCGGTGCAGATGGAACCCGTCGTTCAATCGATGACCGCATTGAATTTATCGGCTTCCCGGACAATGGTCGAGATGGGCGCAACAGCCTGTACCGATGTCACCGGATTTTCCCTGTTGGGTCATGCCGTGGAAATGGCCGAAGCCAGCAGCATCAGCATGGAAATTTCAGCCTCCCAGGTGCCGATATTCGATCATGTTTTGACATTGGCCCATAAAAATATGATACTCCCTCTGGGCAGAGAGAACGAGCTTTCTTTTAAAAACCAGATCGAATTTCATCCGGACGTTTCCCAGGATTTAATCAAGGTCCTTTTCGACCCACAGACATCGGGTGGCCTGCTCATCACGGTCCCGGATGACCAAAAAGAACCTCTCATGAAAAAACTGCAAGAACGGGGCGTCACATCAGCAAAAATCATCGGCCGCATCGTTGAAAGAGATAAAATGGAAATACGGGTAACTCCTTAGTTGACTTTTTCGTATATTTGTATACATTATCCAAACATGATTGCCATGAGTTATTTTGACCAAAAGGATTTAGAGCACATGTCTTATCGCAGATGAAATGATATCCGGAACGGAGCTGTAGGCTTCGCACAACGACGAATAAAACCGGGAGGATGATCTATGTAATTTGACGAACCTCCTGGAGGACGTATGTTTTAGCAGGAGGTTTCATGCGGCCAAATGATAAACACAACACTTTCAGATTATTTTACAATACATCTGCTTGACCCTGTTATGGACAGAACAATATTGAAATCCTAACAGGGTTTTTCGTTTTATACGAAAATCGATTGAGGTAGAGAAAAAGAAGGTTTGTCAGATAAGATCCAATTCACTTTAGCCGATGCGACCGACAGTGGTCTTCCTGATGGTGAAGCGGACTTTGTGTGGGACGAGGATGCCTGGTGTTACGTTGTAGACAAAGCGAAGCTCACCTATGACGCTCTAAAAATCATCGGTTTTGACCTGAATGTGCTGCAGGCCATCGGTGGAGAAATGGAGTTCATGCAGGGATTGGCCCATACCGGTAAAATAGCGCAAGGCAGGTTCATTGCGAGGAAAAATTGAATATTCAGGCATAGTTCAAGGAAAAGTTTTATGCATGTTATGATCTTCCAATGTTACTGGCTGCTCGTTACTGGTGAATGGTGACTAGTAAGTGGTGACAAATAAATGATAAATCGAGGCAATTCATGAAAAATTGTTGTGGAGATAAAGAAGTAGAAATCCAAGAAACCGATCCATGCTGTCCGCCGGAACCTGCTTGTGGGGTCACGGATACATCCAGGACTTCCGAATCCGATTCTCCCATCACCTGGTTTAAAAACATGGTTCCCAATGCCCTGGCATTTGCAAAAACCGAAAAAGAGAAAGGCAAAAAATTGGTGGGAATCATGTGCGAATACACACCCCGTGAGTTGATCATGGCAGCCGATGCCTTCCCGGTCTGTCTCTGTGGGGGCGATGTCTTCATGATTCCAGCCGCCGAGGAGTACCTGCCGGCGAATCTTTGCCCTTTGATCAAATCCACATTCGGATACAGTATC
>CAZYTI010000086.1:1043-9917 GCA_964650065.1 uncultured bacterium | reverse complement strand
AGCGGCGGTCCCTGACCGCCGTTGGGGGTGGGGTTAGACCGGCAGTGTGTCCAGATCGATTAAAGCATGATCGTCCAGGAAATAATTCCGTGCACTGGAAAATGGATAATCCTCTGGATTCTCGACGAGGTTCGCAATCCGCCGTCAGGGACGGCGGCTAACCGTATGAGAGGGAATTTAATGGATTTTATTATATTGTTAATAAGCGTTTTAATTGCCGGTTTTGAATTTTTACCACCCACATCCCGGCTAGCGGCGGTCTTTGACCGCCGATGGAGGGAGGGTTAGATCGGTAATGGGTCCAATTCGATAAGAGAATGATCCTCATGAATATAATTCCGTGCGCTGGAAAATGGATAATCCTCCGGTTTTTCAACCAGATTTGCTCGGACAGGATTGTCGTGCATGTATTCAAGTTTCTCAAATAATTTTATATCCGTCGCGATTTCAAAATCATAACGGCCTTTCTGAAAAAGACGATATTGGTATTGTTGGTGGCCTATCCGCCGCGGCGTTTCTATTTGTAATTTTTCCAATATTTCAGGATGATCGTTTTTTAAATCTAGGATTATCTCTCTGGAAATATATTTATTCATGTCTTCTTTTATTTTTATCATGTCAAACTTTTCCAAGGTATCTATGACAATGTGGTAATGATCCGGCATGATGACGAATCCGTATAGTAAAAATCCAAATTTATTTCGATAGAATTTAAGGTTGTTGATGACGATCAATGCGTATTTTTCGGATAATGAGAAAACGGGGATTCTTTGATAAAGGGTTTTGGTTATAAAATATACAATGTGGTTTTCATGGTTTGTATTTTGCATTTCTTTTCTATTCATTAACCGCTGTCAGGGACAGCGGCTAACCGGGTGAGAGCGGCTAACCGTGGTGGGAGATGGGAAATGGGTAATGTGAATTTATGATTCAACAATACAATGATAGCCTTTAGATTTGTACTCCCCCAAAGCCGGTTAGTGGCGGTCCCTGACCGCCGGGAGAAAATAACCGGATTGGAGCAAGCTTAAAGGATTTTATCAAATTGTTATCAGCCATTCTCATGGTCGGTTTTGGATTGACACCTCCACACACCGGTTAGAGGCGGTCCCTGACCGCCGAAAGGGGAGGGTTATTGCACCAGCATCATTTTCCTGAGAAAGACGTGGGATCCGGCGACCATACGGCACAGGTACACGCCTGTCGGGACGTGCATTCCCGCCTGGTTACGTCCATTCCATGCCGTTGTGTGTATCCCCGCTTCCATCAGCCCTTCGTACAGGAGATGGACTTCCTGTCCCAGAGAATTATAGATGGCAAGACGGACCTGGCTGTTCTCGGGAAGATGATAGGTGATTTTTGTGGTTGAATTGAATGGATTGGGATAGTTGGGGAGGAGATTGAATTCCAGTGGAGTGATCTCTAGCATGTCGTCCACGTCAGATATTATTCTTATGATAATGATACCCAGATTTTCGGTCTTCCGATAATGGCCGGACTCATCATAGGCCTTTACCCACCAAAGGTAAGTTCCACGATCCAGCTCGTCGTCCGGGAAAAATGTAAATGTGGTATCCTGTACATTCGCGGTTCGTTTTTTCGTCGTAGAGCTTCCACCCTGTATTCTCATTGTACATTCGTAATAAATAAAACTTCCGGGATCGGGGTCGGATGTCGAATGCCAGTCGAAAAAAAGTGAGTCCGGCCAATCGGTATAAGACGCATAAAGGGGATAGTTTAGTAAAAATGGGTATGGAGGATCGGGAATCCCCGTTACGGTGATTTGGGTGGCTATCTCATCGCTATAACCTGAAGAATCCAATACGACAAATGTGAGTTCCTCCTGACCAAACCAATCAGTGGGAGCAAATAAGTCGAGGGCGTCATTCAGGGAGTCTATGCCCCATTGGATAAACTCATTTCCGGTGATCCAAAACCACAGATCGTTGGGATCGTCATCCACATCATTGACTAAAGGGAGCAAGCTCGAAAGGGGAATTTGGAGGGTGTCATCTTCCTCGAAGGTGTAATTGGGGAGACTTATCCATTCAGGGGGATCGTTCACTGGTTGGACGGTAAAAGTGACAAATGTTGTGTCCTGAAAGCCCTTGGGATCGGTTACAATCAATGACACCATCTCCTGACCTGTCCATTCGCTGTCGGGTGCAGCTGTTGTTAGGATACGATTTTCCAGGGTTACGAAGAGTTCATTGTTACCGTAAAATTGCCAAACCAATTGATCATCGCTCTGATATGGATCTGTCACATAGAGATCCAATACAATGGGAGTAAAATTTTCTCCTTCATTGATTGTCTGGTCGGGTATTTCACTGATGACGGGTGTGTCTGCCATAATCCTCACCAGGCCGGTGTCGACATCAACCCCGCCGTCGTCATCAATCACCCTAAGCCAAATCATGTATGTCCCGGTATCTGTGTAAGTCCGAGCCGTTTCTTGACCCTCCACTTCGAAAAGACCATCGGCATCCAAATCCCATTGAAAAGTCAGATTGTCGTTCACACCGGGATCTTCTGCCGAGCCTGTGAGAGTAAGGGATTCGGCAACTGGACTCATATAGGGGCCGCCCGCATCGGCGACCGGAGGAAGGTTATCCACAGTAATGGTCAATGTATCTCGATCTGTTCCTCCATCGTCATCAGTGACAGTGATGATGACTTCGTATACGCCATCATCTTTAAAGATGTAGTTCTCTGCGGCATCTTGACCGGTAAAGCCCGGTTCGAAGTTCCAGAGATATGTGTGATTATCCGATCCGGGATCGGCGACCTGAGCTGAAAACAAGATCGTGTCTCCCTCGCCTCCGGTTTTATCCCCACCGGCATCGACATCGGGCGGTACGTTGGTTATCAGCACAGTCGTTGTATCATACCCTGTTTGTCCACCGCTGTCTTTTACCCGAAGAACGATCTGACCCTGGAAATCATCGGTATAGATGTGCTCTGCCTGAGGAGAATCGGTGATAATGTCATCGAACACGCCGTCGTTATTCCAATCCCAGGCATATTCGACGATTCCGGTATCGGGCCCCTCATCAGTGGATCCCGATCCATCGGCAATGACAGGTGTGCCTTCCTCCGCTGTATAGGGTCCCCCTGCTGAGGCAGCAGGTGGTAAGTCTCCAACCTTCATGAGGGTGCGTAATTTGATTTCCCCGTTGGATGGATATAGAATGTAAAAATTATTTTGAAGAGCCCGAAGGATATGCTTACTTCGACCTTCGAATCCTCCCACCGAACTTGCCAACAGCTCGGGTGCCTGCCAGGACGCCCCACCATCGTTGGAGAATATCACATACAGATCCGCCTCATCTTTGGTCAGATAGGCAATGGCCACATACTTACCATCCGCTGAAGCCGCGACAGAACCCAGGCCCCAGCCATTCCCGTCCTTCCACGGTTGTAACCATCCTAACTGGGTTGCGGTCAAATGCCTTATTTGAGTATCCCCCTCATAACGTACATACCGGATGGATGGAACACCACCAATATTGAAATCGACCTGGCTGCCATAACACATATGAACGTTGCCTGCCTGATCGACAAAAATATCCGGGCTTCCGTTTCTGCCGGTGCATACGGCAGCATGGATATCTCCCATGGACTGTAAGGGGCCATCTGCCGTTGTTGATCGGTAATACGTAATGGGTCCGTTATTGGGATTGGGACAACCTATGATGAGACGAACGAGACCTTCCTGTGAGGCATCGATTTCCAGCCGGTCATCGGCACGATACTGATCTGGTCCTGCAATATCTTCCTGGCGCATGTTGATTCGTCCATTCTCAATGCGCCGATATGTGACGGGACCCCAAATATCGCCGACACCCTGCCCCCAGGCAATATGCGCACGATTAAGGCCATCTATAGCCATTCGAACCATGTATCCACGGTATAGGGTGATCGATAAACGGAGTGGATCTCCCCAATCACCCGAATACTTGTTTAAATAATATATGCTGAAGGTAAGATTGTTGTTGGGCTCACGGAAACAAACATGGGGGATACCTTCGTTGTCTACGGCGATGGTGGCGCCAAATGTAAACCCACCAATGTCGTTTTCAGCACCTGCTACAGATTCTTGAAAGAGAATAGTTCCTTCTACATCTGTTTCAGTATAAATAACACCATTTAACATGGATACGATATGGAGATGGCCTGTATTTCGATCAATATCAAAATCTGGTGAAATGCCATTGGAAATGAGTATGGGATCAGACCACTCCACCTGTGTGTTGGCGGAGGTGTTGAATAAAATGAGTAAAATGACAGACAGAAAAATACATCGTTTAAACATCTCTTCTCCTCAGGATAGGCTAATTTCCAACACATGATGAAAATCATGGCCGAAAATCGGCCGATTTACCCGGTTTTCCTACTCCCTAAGATTATTAATAATAATATATTAAGATACCCTTGTTTGTTGATGAAAAAATGGCTATTAAATACATGCCATAACCGTGCCAGCATGAATTGAAATTAATTTCCTCCTCGGTTTTTTCTATCCGTCCAACTCATCCACTTTAACCACAGGGAATTGAGCGAGTTTTGCCTTAAATAAATTTCGAATTTCGGTGAGCCGTTTTTCCGTTTTTGCTTCGAACCGGAGTACCAAAATGGGTTGCGTGTTTGAGACACGAACCAGACCCCATCCATCTCCAAATTGAACCCGGGCACCATCGATATCGATGACGTCAAATTCTTTTTTAAAATCTTCGGTCAATTCCCGGACGATTTCAAATTTGTGTTCGTCCGGGCAGGTAATGCGTATCTCGGGTGTGGAGACAAATTGGGGCAGTTCGTCAACCAACGCACTTAATTTTTTCTCTTGGGTCGAAAGATACTGGATCAGTCTGAACGAAACATAAATCCCATCATCGAAACCGAAATAACCATCCTTGAAAAAAATATGACCTGACATTTCCCCTGCAAGAGGTGCGCCGACTTCTTTCATCTTCTTTTTTATTAAGGAGTGGCCGGTTTTCCACATGAGCGGTTTCCCGCCTGCTTTCTCAATAACCTCTGGAAGCATCTGAGAACACTTGACATCGAATGGGATCACACTTCCCGGATTCTTTGAGAGTACATCTCTGGAAAGGATGGCCAGAAGTTGATCGGCAAAGATGATGCGTCCCAATTCATCGATGACACCCACACGGTCCGAATCACCATCATAGCCGAGTCCAATGTCAGCTTTTTCCTCGATGACCAGTTTTTTTAAATCCTCAACATGTTCCAAAACTGTGGGATCTGGAAGATGGTTGGGAAAATGACCGTCAGGTTCGCAATAGAGTCGAGTGACTTCACATCCCATGTTTTCGAAGACATCGGGGGCGATAGGACCGGCCGTACCATTTCCCGCATCGATGACTATTTTAAAGGGCCGATGTATTTGGATGCGCTCTTTTAACATTTCTTTATAGTCCGGAACGATATTCTCCTGAGACAGCGTTCCTTCACCCCCCTCGAAATTCTTATCTTCGATCATTTTTCGAAGTAACTGGATTTGCTCTCCATAAAGTGAAAGAAGTCCTTCGTTGAGTTTCAACCCATTGAATTCAATGGGATTATGACTCCCTGTGACCATCACACTTCCATCGGTGTTCAGATGAACAATGGAAAAGTAGACCACCGGTGTCGGAACCACGCCAATATCCACGACATTCATCCCTGTCGAAAGAATGCCCTTGATCAAAGTATTTCGAATACGACCCGAGGACAGTCGTACATCCCGACCGACTGAAATGAGGTGATTCCCTTTACGGACCATATATGATCCGTAGGCTTTGCCAATCATTTCGACCATGTCATCGGTTAAATCTTTGTCTGCGATTCCTCTGATATCATATGCACGGAAGATGTTCAGATTCATACTTCTACTCCTATGTGGGTTTTTCCTATTGTCAAAAATTAACCACAGAGTACACAGAGAAATTATTAATATTATTTAAATTACGAGGCCTTATTTCTCTATCCCCTCTGTGTCCTCGCAAATATCGTAACGTGTGATATGATATTTGTGACTTTTCAACTCCGATATTAAGTAGATACCCAAAACGCAATATTCAATTTAAACATCCCACAACGACACGCTTGATTTCGTTGAGGTCAGGAAATACGTCGATACTTTGAAATCCTGCACTTTTAAGAATGGTCTGTACGGATTCATATTGTCCGGCACCAATCTCTAGAAAGAGTTGCCCACCGGTTTTTAAAATTTTATTGACATTCTTAGCGATGATTCGGTAAAAAGTCAGACCGTCATTATCATCACAAAGGGCTGACCTGGGTTCGTATTCTCTGATCTCCTCGGGCAGATTTTCCCATTCCTCACGGGAGATGTAAGGCGGATTGGATACAATGATGTCGAAAGGGCCATTTACTTTTTGATCAAATTCCGGTTTTCTGATATCTACATTGAGGAATGAAACGGTCTCTTTTACTTCATTTCTTTCTGCATTATCATGGGCCAGGTTCAGGATTCTATCATCGATGTCCACGCCGATCAATTCTGCGTTTTGTAAATACTTTGCCAGGCTGATAGATATGATCCCACTCCCAACGCCAATGTCCAATATCCGAGGAGATACCATATTCCTGGCTGCATCGATGATTCGTTCTACCAAGGACTCGGTTTCCGGTCTTGGGATCAGAACCTCCGGTGAGACCTTAAAGGGAAGAGACATGAATTCTGACTCGCCCAGAATGTACTGAAGGGGTTCGTGAAAGGCTCTTCTGCGGAGTAGGGTTTTATATTGATCTCGTTCTTTTTGACTCAAGGGCTGCTGATAACGTAGATAAAGATCCAACCTGGGGAGGGAGAGTACATGGCTTAAGAGCCATTCGGCATTGAGTCGGGCACTCTCGATATTCTTTGTTTTTAGATATGCCGTAGCTTCCTTCAATACATCGATTAATTGCCATATTTTTGTATTAGATCTAATTTTAATACACCTTTCAGGAGATATGAAAAAATCGAATGAACCATTATTTCGCATTCAAGATGTGTATAAAACATAAGCATTTTTCATCTAAGTTTCAATGGATTTATAACGTGAACTGTTTATGAATTTTTTAAAAAAATATTTACCTTGTATTCTAAGAAAAATTTTTTATATTTCCATCGATAATTAAAAAATGCTATTTTGAATTAGAAATATTTTGATCTGTCTTCACTATTTGAACATAAAATTTAAGATTGTCATAGCGGAAAACAGCTAACCAGGAGGACGGCGATGCCACAGCAAAAATTTTCCACATATAAACTGACTCCCGAAGAATTAAGATGGCAGTGTGATCCAGAATCACTGGGCATTGGATCGACGGTCGAATTACCTGCATGTAAGGGAATCATCGGTCAGGACCGTGCCATACGGGCGATTCAGCTGGGTCTGAATCTAAAGAGTCACGGTTATAATATTTATGTCTCCGGATTAACCGGTACCGGTAAATCCACGACAGTCAAGAAGCTATTGGAACAGATGGATTCCCATGGGCCTACACCGGATGACATCTGTTATGTATACAATTTTCATGATGTGGATACTCCATGTGCCTTGTCTTTTCCCGGGGGACGGGGGAAAATGTTCTCACAGGACATGGATAAAACCATCCTTTCTCTTCAAAGGCATATTCCACAGATTTATGAAAGTGAACAATATAAGAATCAGCGAAAGGAGATCATCGACAACTTCAAAGCAAAAGTACAGAAGGCTGTTCTCCGGTTCGAAGCCAAAGTAAAAAAGGAGGGTTTTTCTCTCGTGCAGGTCCAGGCCGGTCTCGTCACCCGTCCCGAGCTTCTCCCGGTTATTGAAAACAATGTCGTACCATGGCAGAAGTTGAGTGAATTGGTTGCCCAAGGGAAAATCGACGAAGCGGCCGTGATGGAATTGCGAAAAAAGCACGATCAATTTATGGGGGATCTGGAAAAAATTGCGAGCGTTCAGCAGGATTTGGAAAAAGAAGCACAAGACGCTTTGCAAACATTAGAGCAAAATGTGGCACGACCGACAGTTAAATCGCAAATGGATACGCTCAAGAAAAAATATCCCATGGAACAGGTTGCAGAATACCTCATGAATGTTCAGGAACACATTCTCCAAAATTTAGACAGGTTCAAGAAGGAAGAAGAAGGTGATAATAAACAGGTTTCTCCTTTTTCCATGCCCAAACATCCCGGGGTGGATCCTTTTTTGTTGTATAAGGTCAATCTTGTTGTCGACAACTCGAAAACCAAGGGGACACCCATCGTGATCGAAACGGCACCTACCTACAACAATCTGTTTGGTACAATCGAACGTTCCTGGGATCCTTCAGGCGGATGGCGCACCGATTTCACCAAAATCAAGGCTGGATCTATACTCAGAGCCAACGGAGGATATCTGGTCTTCAACCTCATTGAAGCCGTTGCCGAAGCCGGTGTGTGGAACGTACTGAAAAGAACATTGAAAAATCGACAGGTCATTATACAGGGATTGGAAAGCCTGGCCGGTTTTGCCACATCGGCCTTAAAACCCGAGCCCGTGGGAATAGATTTGAAGGTCGTGGTCATTGGAGACGAGTATACCTACCGTCAGATTTATAAAATGGACGATGAATTTAAGAAGATATTTAAGATTCGGGCCGATTTTGATACAGAGATGGAAAACAATCGCCAAGCGATAAAACAATACCTGGGATTCGCCTGTAAGATTATTAAGGATGAGAACCTGCTTCCAATGGACAATACGGCTCTGGCCGGCATCATTGAATATGGCGTTGTGCTCTCCGGACGCCAGAAAAAAATAACCACCCGATTCAGCGACGTGGCGGATATGATTCGCGAGGCCCATTATTGGGCAACGAAGGCCAAACAGA
>CAZYTI010000086.1:0-1033 GCA_964650065.1 uncultured bacterium | reverse complement strand
GTCCGACATGTGGACAAGGCCATCGAGGAAAAAGAATATCGTTTAAAAGGTATCGAAGAAAGAATCCAGGAATTAATCGATGATGGGACCCTGATGATCGATATTAAAGGGACCCGGGTCGGACAGGTGAATGGACTCTCTGTCTATGATCTTGGGGATTATGCCTTTGGGAAACCTTCCAAAATCACGGCAGAAGTTGCTGTGGGAAAATCAGGTATCATCAATATCGAGCGTGAGGCAGGGTTGGGTGGACGGAGCTACAATAAAGGTGTGCTCATCATTGCCGGCTATTTGCGGCGGATGTACGCCCAGGACAAACCCTTGACCATGTCAGCTTCACTTTGTTTCGAACAGTCCTATTCGGGTGTAGACGGGGATTCGGCATCTTCGACTGAAATATATGGTTTGCTCTCTTCGCTGTCGGATGTTCCCCTGCGCCAGGATATTGCTGTGACAGGTTCGGTAAATCAGAAGGGAGAGATTCAGCCCATCGGCGGTGTGAATCAAAAAATCCAGGGTTTCTTCGATGTATGTAAGGCCAGGAGGTTGACTGGAAAACAGGGTGTCATGATTCCTCGGAAAAATGTGGGAGACTTGATGCTTCGCAAGGATATTGTGGAAGCCGTAGAGAAGAAAAAATTTCATGTGTGGATGGTGGAAACCATCGATGAGGGTATCGAGATTTTAACAGGAAAATCAGCCGGCACTAAAGATAAAAATGGTAATTATTCTAAGGGGACGATTCATCACCTGGCCAATCAGAAACTGGAAACCTATGCCGAAAAGATGAAAAATTATGGGACAAAAGAGTCTTAATCGCTGGTTGTCTAAAAATGAGTCCCCATGGTAATGTAAGCGACATTTTGCATTTCACCCTCATTGCCAAAGTTTTTACTCCCTCGACTCGCCACGGCTTCTATGATGCCGAAAGGCAACGCAAACTTGACTCCCACACCGAACCCATAAAGATTGTTGGCTGTATAGCTGGTCAGCAGGGAGTGGCACTCAAAGAGAAAGGCAATGTTGCCCATCA
>CAZYTI010000085.1:0-9926 GCA_964650065.1 uncultured bacterium | reverse complement strand
TTGTCTACCAGCATTTAGGTAAAACGTTGGGGCTTTACTACCTCATCGCTGCCTTGGGTCTGCTGTTCTTTTTGCTGTACACCGGGATTGGGAAATTCAACGTTGTGTCAACGGGTTTTGGAATACTCATAATTTTACTTTGGCAACAATTCTATGCATTCAGTCGAATGGGTATTAAGCTTCTTTTTTACTCAGCGCAGGTGATATTATACAAAGAACATACCGTACCCTATCTGCAAGCCTGGTTTGCTGAAGAAACCAGTTCAAATATTTAGTCAAATCCATTTTTAAAGTTACTATTTTGGCACATTTTGAAATCGCCTTTCTGCCTTCTTTGATATCTTATTCTTATTTTTAATTAGGAAAGAGGTGCTGACTCGTGAAAAATCGTGAAATCGCTGATGAGATAATAAAATCGAAAAGTAAAATAAATTAAAACATGTCAAACATCATTATTGGTATACATGGACTTCGGAATAAGCCACCCAATAAAATTTTAAAAAAATGGTGGAAGAATTCGATTCGTGAAGGTCTCAAGGCCATCCATCATCCAAAATGGTTTTTGCGATTCGAACTCGTCTACTGGGCCGACATCCTTCATCCTCAATCGCTCATCCCAAAAGAAAAAGATGAGAAAAGTCCCCTTCATCTCAGTGCACCCTACAGACCGGCAAAGGATTTTTTAAAGAAAGAATCCAGCCCTTTGAGAAAAAAAATACTCGATGCTTTAGAAAAACAGATGGACAGAATTTTTCTCAATGACGACCTATCCATTAATTTTGAGCACATAACCGATCATATCCTTCGACGGTATTTCGAGGATCTGGCGACCTATTACTCGGCAACTATAGAGGACAATCAGAACAATGAATTTCTTGTCAAGGATCTTATACGAACCGAATTGGCGAAGGTACTACATAAGCATAGAAAGAAGAAAATCCTGCTCATCGCCCATTCCATGGGATCCATCATCGCTTATGATGTATTGACCCAGGTCGTCCCAGACATTGAAATCGATACACTCGTAACCATCGGTTCCCCTCTTGGGATTCCCATCATCATTCGAAAAATTCTGGCAGAGCAGGGCTATCCCACCCTCGAAATGAAGCCTACGACACCCGATAATGTTGTCCACGCCTGGTATAATTTCTCCGATCTACAGGACAAAGTCGTTTTGGATTACAATCTTTCCAACGATTATCAGACGAACTCACGGGGCATAGGCCCGGTGGATAAGGTCGTTTACAACAATTATGAAAACAAAGGAGAAAGATACCCACATAAATCATATGGGTATCTCAGAACTTCGGAGATGGCCGATGTGATCCATGGCTTCTTAAAATGAGGAAAAACCAAATTCAATGATATTTCCAATGCAATCAGGATGTAAAAACTTTAGCGCGACGGAACAGATAAGTCTGGTATCCTCAGTTTTATACACAATTTCTATCCCGCCACTTCTCTTTTAATTCCGGCTGTCTTCTCTGCTGCAATAAACATTTCATTCCCCATTCCCAAACCCAAATGGCGGTTCACCTCTCCCCGAAAAACAGCCTTTCGGTCGATAGTATTGCCTGCCTTTGAAGGCAAAATCTTCCCCTCCTCCCGTATAATTGTTCGCCAGAATTGGAATTTCCACTTTCAGGAACGTATTTCGCAAAGCGACCCTGTCGAAGTCCTCCTCAGGATCGATGAAAACATTGAATTTGTAATTATTCCGGATTAAGAATGAAAATTGAGTTGATATATTAACATATTATATTTACATTAATAAAGTCGAGGAAAAAAATGGACAATTCCAATTTAAACAAGCATCGTCCAGGCACGGATTGGTACAATACTTGCAATACGTCATCAGTATCGAATTTTCGTCGATTTGAGGGATAACATACCGGGAAATATAAAGATGCTTCTAAAAAATGAAAAAGGATTTACCATAATTGAAGTCATACTTACAATTTGTATCGTGGCCGTTATTGCTGCAACGATAGTACCCAAGTTTGTCACAATGTCTGAAGCAGCGAAACGAGCCCAGTGTGTGGCAAATCAATCGGCCATTGTCACAACCGGACAATTATGGTATATGGAAAAACTCATCGCGGGTCAGCCCGCCTACTATACGACTGTAGAGGCAGACTTAGCCTCTTACTTTATCAATAATACGTTTCCGACATGTCCGGAGGGGGGAACCTATGCCCTGCAAGCCACGGGCGATGTAAGCTGTTCAATTGTGAATCATTGATACTCAAACCTGTACACAAAGACAGATTAATCTGCATTTATTTTCAATAATTCCTATTCACACCCTATCTTACCTGTCCATACACGGATCTCAAATATTTCATGGTGCAATGAACCGGTTTTCAAAATGGTCTCTTGCTACCCCTTGATCCATACCAAAGCAATGAACATGTTGATTGAAATAGCCTCGCAGATTACCATCTCCAGGATGATGATAATGCAACTCCACCGGAAAAGCCCCCTGGCTGCGCAGATAGTATCTCTCGAATCGTTCTATGGGACCTGCATTATTTGCAAAAAACAGTTCCTGTGTCGGGGGATGATCGCCCTTCATGGTATATCCGCCGAATACGCGGAGGCCAACATGATCGCCGACGGACGATATGCAGCCAGTAGCCAGAAACAAGTTTTTAGTCCATTATTTGTTTGGTGAATACTATCGAAAATACTTGACTTTGAGTAATTTATTTTTACTTTTATTTATTGTTATGATTCTCTCAATATTTCAAGCCATTTCTCATTCAAACTCATTTTATCAAAAGGATCGAACTCAGAAAATTAACAATCCGTATTCGAAAACAGGAAAGAGAGGGTGACTTATGATACGACGATCAAATCGTTTCGGTCATTATGTTGTTTCTTTTTATATGATTTTTTTTACGCTTTTATTTTCGATGCCCAGTCATGCCCAGCGGCCGGTCAATTTTGATGAATCCCTCTATGATGCAATGGAATATCGGTGCATCGGTCCATTCAGGGGGGGCCGTTCAGCAGCCGTGACCGGAGTTCGCGAAGATCCGATGACCTACTATTTCGGAAGTACGGGTGGGGGTGTCTGGAAAACGACCAATGGCGGTCAGACATGGGGAAATATCTCCGATGGATTTTTCGGAGGGTCCATCGGTAGTGTGGCAGTGAGTGAACGGGATCCCAATGTCATCTATGTGGGCGGTGGCGAGAAGACGGTCCGTGGCAATGTGTCACATGGTTACGGTGTGTGGAAATCGACTGATAGGGGAAAGACATGGGAATCCCTCGGATTGAAAAAGTCCCGGTATATCCCCCGTGTGCGTATTCATCCCCGAGATCCGGAGATCGTTTTTGCGGCGGTTTTGGTTCACATTTCCGGTCCCAACGAAGAACGGGGGGTCTATCGCAGTCTTGACGGAGGTCAGACGTGGAGATGCATTCTCTTCGTGAACAACGAAGTAGGTGCCGTCGACCTGATACTCGATCCCAACAATCCCCGTATACTCTTTGCCAGTCTGTGGCGTGTGAAACGAACACCATACAGTCTGGAGAGTGGCGGTCCTGGTTCCGGTCTTTGGAAATCCAGTGATGGTGGAGATACCTGGACAGACATCACCCGAAACAAGGGCCTCCCAAAGTCTACAGTGGGTATCATCGGCGTGACCATCTCCCCTGTCAATTCAGATCGTGTCTGGGCGATCATCGAGGCCGGAGACGGCGGTGTTTTCCGATCCGAAGATGGCGGAGAAAATTGGCAGAAAATCAACGACGAACGCAAATTGCGCCAGCGGGCCTGGTACTATACACGAATCTATGCCGATCCGAAAAATGAAGACGGGGTATATGTCCTCAATGTACAATTCTGGCAATCTAAAGATGGCGGGAAAACCTACGAGAACATCGGAACACCCCACGGCGACCATCACGACTTATGGATCGCTCCCGAAGATCCCAACCGCATGGTCATCGGTGATGACGGGGGGGCTCAGGTCACATTCAACGGAGGGGAAAGCTGGTCGACCTATGACAACCAACCCACTGCCCAGTTCTACCGTGTCACGACCGACAACCATTTCCCCTACCGAATATACGGAGCTCAGCAGGACAACTCCACCGTGCGAATTCTACACCGATCCGATGGCAGGTCCATCACAGAAGACCATTGGGAACCGACTGCCGGTGGTGAAAGCGGTTGGATCGCACCCCACCCAAAAAATCCGGAGATCGTCTATGGCGGCTCCTATGGTGGATATCTGGTTCGGGTAAATCATGAAACCGGTGAAACGCGCGCGGTCAACGCCTGGCCCGATAATCCAATGGGACATGGCGTCAAAGACTGGAAGTACCGTTTTCAATGGAATTTTCCGATTTTGTTCTCTCATCATGATCCGGATATTATTTACACTGCGGCCAATCATCTCTTCAAAACAACCAACGAGGGGCAGAGCTGGGAGCTGATGAGTCCGGATTTAACGCGGAATGATACGACCAAGATGGGACCATCCGGTGGACCTATCACCAAAGACAATACCAGTGTGGAATACTATGGAACCCTATTCACAGTCGCTGAAAGCCGGCAGGAAAAAGGTGTTATTTGGACGGGATCCGACGATGGTCTGATCCACATGACGAGGGATGACGGGAAGACATGGCAGAATGTCACACCTCCATCGAAAAGCATGCCCGAATGGATACAGATCAACAGTATCGAATCTCACCCCTTTGAACCGGGCGGATTGTATGTCGCAGCCACGATGTACAAATGGGATGACTTCCGGCCGTATCTATACAAGACCAGCGATTATGGCAAATCCTGGAAGAAAATCACCAATGGTATCGATCCCGAGCATTTCACACGTGTCATTCGGGCAGATCCCAAACGGGCCGGTCTCCTCTATTCAGGAACGGAAAGCGGGATGTACATCTCCTTCGACGACGGAACAAGCTGGAAATCTTTTCAACTCAACCTGCCCATCGTACCCATCACCGACCTCTCCATCAAGGATGACGACCTCATTGTAGCCACGCAAGGCCGCTCCTTCTGGATTTTGGATGATCTCACTCTCTTCCATCAACTTTCAGATGAAATATCGCAGCGTTCCTTCTGGCTCTACTCATCCCGTCCCACATATCGTTTGGGGGGATCTTCGTCGGATAATGGTCTCCTGGCAGGTAAAAATCCGCCAGGCGGTGTGGAACTCCGTTACTATTTCAAGGCATCGCCCGACAGCAATACTGTTTTCCTTCGCATTCTCCGGGAAGACGGAAAATGCATAAAAACCTTCACACCCGTTCACAAGGACCGTCGTGAACGTAGTCCTGTAAAATCGGGCTTGAACCGTTTCGTGTGGAACATGCGATACCCGGATGCAGAAAGTTTCCCAGGCATGATCCTCTGGGCCGGGGGCACACAGGGTCCAAAGGCAGTACCCGGACCCTATCAAGCACGGTTGATCGTTGGGGAAGATTCGACCACGGTCTCGTTTGAAATTCTCAAGGATCCCCGTGCTTCTTCCACACAAGGAAATTTAGAGGCCCAATTCGATTTTCTGCTCCAGGTACGTGAAAAGTTAACCGAGACCCATCGGGCAATTCAGAAAATTCGGGATATCCGAAACCAGATCAAAACCATGACGGGGCGATTGAAAGATGAGGCTGGATCAAAAGAGATTCAAATCGCAGGGAAAGAATTGATTGTAAAAATGACAAAGATTGAAGAGGCGTTGTACCAGACGAAAAATCAGAGCCGGCAGGACCCGCTGAACTTTCCCATCCGGTTGAACAACAAACTCAGTGCACTGGCGAGTGTAGTCTCCATCGGTGACTATCCCCCCACGGACCAGGCAATCGCTGTGAAAGATGAAATGATGACCAGGATCGATGCCGAGCTTGAAAAATGGGATGAAACCGTTAAAAACGACCTTCCCACATTCAACCGACTCGTAAGAAAGTATGCGGTGCCTGCTATTTTACACGAGGGGAATGAGTAATGGAGCAAGAATTGCTACAGATTCAGGGAGATCGAATTCGGGTGTACTATTCTCAAATCGTTCAAACAGAGCGGCTCAACAGGATAACCGTCGAACGGTAGGAAACAAAGAATGATCCCAATGGTTTATTATTGAACGCACGGTGACTGATTATGAAACGTTTAATATGGGCATTGTCAATAACAATCATCGCCTCTTCGACCATCATCGGACAGGGTGTACCGCAACGGCTACAACACAATATCCTTTCTGAACATTCCGAGAGTCGAGCCATACCCGGATCTCACCTCCTGCAAAAGGCGGAACAGAGGATACGGGAATACCTGATGATCCACCCTGAATCGATTCCCGTCCGACAACTCAGTAAAGGAAACGCCTGGAGTTTTCGGGTCGGTGACTCCGAATCCTGGTGGGCCACCAATCTGACCACTGAAGAAGAATATCAAGTCAACTCGACGTGCAGAGCGGTGGGTCAGAATTGTTACCTCTTTGTGGAGGACGCACTCTGGGAAGTCGGTGGAAATGGTCGTGTGACCCAGGCGGCCGTGGCGTCCATGGTCCGGAGTTTTGATTCCCAGACACCGGCGGATCCCAACAAGGGCATTTATCAGACGGTTGTGGATGCATTTGGAGATCCCCCGGATGTGGACAACGACCCCAGGATTATCATCCTGATTCTGGATATCATCGATGGATATGAAGGCTCCGGAGGCTATGTAGGGGGCTACTTTTATTCGGCCAACGAATTTCCGGATGGTCACTACGCCCTTCAAGGAACTCGAAGCAATTATGCCGAAATCTACTATGTCGACGGTGATCCCCAGAATTTAAATTCGGAATGGGGTTTGTCCGATGCCATGAATACCACGGCTCACGAATTTCAGCACATGATCCACTGGGGCAAGGACTGGAGAGAAATGACTTTTATAAACGAGGGATGTTCCGAAATTTCAGCGGTCCTCTGCGGCTATTCCCTCAGATATCAATCCGGATATGCAGATGAGACCAACATCTATCTTTTAGAATGGCGAAAGGACGATCATGTCAACGTGTTCAACGATTATGCCCGTGCTGCCCGGTGGATCCTCTATCTTCACGAGCAGTTTCCCAACGGATATTTAAAAAAACTCGTAGCCGAGCCGGAAGCCGGATATATTGGCATCAATGACGCGCTGGAGACCTATTCACCCTCGACCCCCCGACGGTTTCTCGATATCCTGGAAGACTGGTTCACCGCAAATTATATCAATGATGCCACGGTCCAGCAGGAATACGGCTATTCATATGTGCCCATGTTAAATGTGAATCCTTCCCAAACACACATCGATCCCAATGTCCCTCCCACCTCTGTGACCGTTCAAACTCTGGGTGCCCATTATATCAAATTTACCGGTGGTTCTAACCTTTCTATTACATTTAATGCTTCATCCCGCCCTCTGAAGATAAAAGCAATCAAGATGGGTAGTACCATTGTTGAAGACGTACCATTGAACAGCTCCTACGATGTACCCGAACTGGGAACGGTTTTCAATGAAGTCACATTTGTCATCATGAATAGAAATCCGAGTTTATATACTCCACCGGCCGTAATCACCTATTCCGCCACAGGAAATGCAGAGCAAACCATCATGGAGCTTAGTTATGATGACGGACAGGCCGTGGGTGTTTTAGACCTGGATCAGGGGGATAGGATAGCCGTATATTTTGACGGTATCCCCGGAACCACTTTGGACAGTATTCGGGTCGCATTTCGCCAAACGGGCCGAATAGAGACGGGTATCAACAGATACACGGGCGCATTCAGGCCCACACCCCTGGGAGCGGTTATGGTACCATCCTTTGATATGATCAGCAATTCCACGGGTTCCCCTACCCCATTTCCCGTACCCTACGACAATTGGGTAACCATCGACCTCAGCACAGAAAACATCGATGCAGGCTCAGATTTCGTCGTATGGTTTTTACTCGGCCTGACTCCAAACAGGCCCGGGGTCATGGTCACCCGGGAACCCGATGCAGGGAGTTACCATAGTTTTACATACCGAGATGTGTCTGACAACTGGTTTATTCCTGTTGATTATGATGGTAATATCTTTAATTATATGGTCCATGCATATCTGGCCTCCCCTCAAACAGGAATGCATGAGGTTGTCATAGGCTCACCGGAACAGTATAATTTATCCCAGAATTTTCCCAATCCCTTCAATCCTGAGACCACAATCCAATATACGCTTCCACTGAGAGAACATGTGATCCTGTCCATTTATGATACACAAGGCCGCCAGGTGGCCAGACTCATCGATGGATTCAAGGATGCCGGCCGCCATCAAATCACGTTCGATGGGAGTCGGTTATCCAGCGGGATTTACATTTACCGTATCCGAGCGGGTGATTATACGGAAACCCGGAAATTGACATTGGTAAAGTAGTGACTCACCTCGTTTTTACTTTTCAATCGGTATTCTTGACATAATTGAATATGCTGACAAATGAGAATGCGAAATGGATTGTATTCAATTTTGCATTTTGATATGTCATTTTTCATTTTTATATTTGACTCTTAATTGAATGACCGACCATTCTCAATCAATGTTTTGATGAATATTTGGATTCGTCAGACACCATTCGAAAGCAACGAAGTATGATGAAAGATTTCAGTCGTCGTGATTTCTTAAAAACGACGCGTGACTGCGCATTGGCCTCCATATTACCGTGGGAAAAGAAAATATCGGGCCAAAACACTGCAAGAGAGGATGTGACCCTCGATGAGATGATCGGACAGATGCTCCTGGTCGGATTTAGAGGTCTCCAGGTCAGCGATGGAGACACCATCATCCGGGATATTCGTGAAAGAAACCTGGGGGGCATCGTCCTCTTCGATTACGACGGAAAAACCGGGTCATTTGTCCGTAATATTCAATCTCCGGAACAGGTAAAAACCCTTATTCGAAACCTACAGGCCGCTGCTTCCATACCCCTTCTGATTTCCATCGATCACGAAGGAGGTACCGTCTGTCGACTGAAAGAGGCTTACGGTTTTCCTCCCACCGTCTCGGCCGCAACCATGGGTAGAAGAAACGACCTGGATCACACCCACCAGATGGCTTCAACCATGGCCCGGACCCTGGCCGATCTGGGTATCAATCTCAATTTGGCCCCCGTCGTGGATGTCAACATCAATTCAGAGAACCCCATCATCGGTAAACGGGGTCGTAGTTTCTCTTCCGATCCCGGGATCGTCACTGAACATGCCCTCGAGTTCATCAAGGCACATCATGAAAAAGGCGTGCTTTGTACAATGAAACATTTTCCGGGACACGGTAGTTCCACGACCGATTCCCATCATGGATTGGTCGATGTGACCCATACCTGGACAGAGGCCGAACTTCGACCCTATGCAAGAATCATCGAAGCCGGAGAAGCCGATATTATTATGACGGCCCATGTGTTCAACCGCCATATCGATGACCGATACCCGGCGACGCTCTCCCGTATCACCCTCACGGACATCCTCAGGAACAGGTTGAATTTCGATGGTGTCATCATGTCGGATGACATGCTCATGGGCGCCATCATCAAAGAATACGATCTTCCCACCGCCATTCAAATTGCCGTCCAGGCCGGAGTGGACATTCTGGCCATCGCCAATAATTCCTATTACCAGGAAGGTGCAACATCACATGTCATCGACCTGATTAAGCAGATGATATATGAAAACAAATTATGTGAAAATCGTATTCTGGAATCCTACCAACGAATCCAAAAATTAAAAAGAAGACTATTGAATAGCAGAATATTATTTGAGACGTTATCTTATCCCCTGTTCAACAGATATTTTCTATTTTAGCACTGTTTAAAAAGGTTGGAAATATTGACTGCGATTCTTTTCCCTGGACACCAGGTTCATTTTGGATTTCTTATCCCTTATTTCTGCATCTCTTTTTT
>CAZYTI010000084.1:0-9950 GCA_964650065.1 uncultured bacterium | reverse complement strand
GGCCTACACATTAGCTTGTCGGGATGCAGGGGTGGATTGCCCCTATGTCGCTCACGGCGAAACCGAGGAGGAATTACTTCAGGATGCTACAAAGCACGTAAAGGAGGAACATGGCTATACAGATGAGCAGCTTAATGATCCGAAATTTCTAGAGGAAACCAAGAAAATCATTAAAAAAACATAGCTGTTTTTCTTGAAAGCTAGAACATCAACGTAGGCCACAGGTGCAAAATATTCTGTGGCCTAGTCTTTTCGAGGCAGTACTGAAAATAGACTGCAAGGTGATATAATTACTTCGTGGAAGGATAAATAACATCCGAATTCAAAGAATACAGGGAATGGGCTGATGACATACACTATTGGATGCTAGGGCGAGGTTGTGGAGGTTGAAGGGGATGTACTGATATTTAAATACATAAAGAAGCCATGAGGTAAAAACAATTAATCAGTTTAACATTTATAATGATTGGCACCGGCTCCTTGGTGAAGCAAATCCCTATAAAACCTGAAAAATTTCCATGATCAACGGATAGGGTATCCGTGTACCTCAAATTTTCATATTAATATATCCAGATAGTAATAACAAGGGCTTATATATATTTTTATATGGATAATGTGGATTCCAAATATCGACTGTCACCATATTGTCACTATTTTTTACCAATTTCGAGTTATCTGTGACTTTTAAAGTAATTTTAAGGAAAAAAATCGTCATTTTTATCTTGATTTATTCAAAATATTATGACACTAGTGTTCGGTTAAAGTGTCGAAATTAAATAAATAAGGCCCGATTTACCTTTATTTTTGTTATATTATAGTGCAAGCTAATTCTATAACAAAATAGGAGGTTATCGGACCATGGTATATCATAAGACAATTTTTCGACAAATGCTACAACTTTTTTCACGACTCGAATTCCAAAATTTAGTTGACCAGTATAAAGGTGACTATAGAATTCGTACATTAAGGTGTTGGGATCAATTCATCTACCTTATTTTCGGTCAATTCTCAAAGCGAGATTCATGAAGAGATACCCTTGATACAATGAGTTCTCTGCAACGAAAATTTTATCATCTTGGAACCAAAGATCTCTGTCGATCCACGCTCTCTGATGCCAACAATAATAGGGACTACAGAATCTATCGTGATTTGTTTTTCAAGATTCTCGGACGTGTTCAAGGTATTGCTCCAAAATATAAACTCAAATTGAATGGAAAATTTTACATCCTTGATTCAACAACAATTGATCTATGTCTAAAACTTTTTCCCTGGGCCAGATTCCGCAAAACAAAAGCAGCGGTAAAAATACATGCACTCATGCAGGCAGATGGATCTTTACCTACTTTCTTAAGAATTACAGATGGCAAAGTCCATGATACCCAAATTGCAAAAGAAGTGCCCATCCCAAAGGGAAGTTATCTGGCTATTGACCGAGCGTATCATGATTTTGAACAATATAAGTATCATAATGACAATGGGATACGATTTGTCACCCGAAAAAAGACAAATGCCAAATATATAATTCTCAAATCACATCAGGTAGATACATCAACCGGCGTCCTCTCTGATGAAACCATCGAATTCACTGGTTACTATACCCATAAAAAGTATCCTCATCCTTTAAGAATCATCCGATATTGGGACAGCGAAACTGGGAAAGAACTTGAATTCCTGACCAATGATTTTGAACTTGATGCTTTAACGATTACAAAAATATATAAAGCCCGTTGGGAAATCGAATTATTCTTTAAAACGATCAAACAGAACCTGAAGATTAAAAGATTCATCGGCAACAGCTCAAATGCTGTATGGACTCAAATCTGGATCGCTATGATCGCTTATCTTCTTGTCAGCTATTTGAAATTCATCCTTAAATCAAAATACTCAATACAAAAACTTTTTCATAGAATACAGATCAATCTGTTTGAAAGAAAACCTATAACTGAAGTCATTTTTAATCAAAAATTCAAACCGCCGAATAACATGTGTGAAGGTCAGTTTTGTCTTTTCGGCACTTTAACCGGACACTAGTGATATGGAAACAGGAATAGACGAATCAAGTGCAGCGGGCTGTTTTCCCAGGGGTGCCAGTCCATACGGCGTCATGGACATGAGCGGCAACGTATGGGAATGGACCCGGAGCCTCTGGGGGAAGGATTGGAAAAAACCTGACTATCAATATCCTTATGAAAAAGCTGATGGTCGTGAGAATTTGGGAGCCGGTCTGGACGTCTTCTGCGTTTTGCGCGGCGGTTCTTTCTTCTATGATGCTAAGGACTGTCGTGGCGCCTTTCGGAGCGGGGGCTTACCTGATGGCAGGAGCAGCGGTATGGGTTTTCGCGTGGTATTGTCTCCCGTTTGATTTCTCTGATCTCTGTTTATCTGTTCTCTGATTTTTAAGAATTCAGCGTTGAGTCTCAGTTTAAAAATTTGTGCCCAAATTGTGCCCAAAATTTGTTAAAATGGATACAAATGGATGCAAACAGATACAAAGAAAACGAGTTTAAGCCCAAATTAAATAATCCTAAATTATTGTTTTTTAATAAGCCGTAAGATTATTCTTAATCCTTCTTCATCATTTACGATTTCAGTTGAATTTAGTACAGAAGCAGGGAGATCCGACGGGAGCATCTGGAGCCTGGGTGATTTTCTGCGGTCAGGTATGGCGGGGATCTGTAGAGTGGTCGTTGGATAAATAAGGGTAAGCAGCATGGCTTTCTCCGGAATGGTGAAGGCTTCACCCATTTCTCTGGACCGGTAGTTAGTGCCTCGAGCAGCTTTCATCACCAGCCTTTTTTATTCTGTGAAATTTTCACCTTCTCATGAAAAAAATTCTTGACATTAGGAAAAAAAATGATTACATAAACTATCACGTGTAAGTACGCGAGTAAGTTACCGAGTAAGTTGCTTCTAATAGTCTCGTTCAATTCTACAGTGCCCTGAACATTATTTTTGAAATTCGGATTTCTGGAAAATAAATATGGATTCCGATCTTCCTCTTTTTAAGATTTGTATAAATCAAAATCCTCTCGAATTCACGGTGTAGGAGTATATCATGCCTCATCCTACCCAAGCGGATATTGCCAAAGCCCTGAATGTAACAAGAATCACGGTCTCCAAGGCCCTGAGAGATCATCCGGATATTTCCCCTGATATGAAAATACGTGTGAGACAAGTTGCCGATGAGTTGGGATATGTGCCGAATTTTATGGCTCGAAATTTGGCCTCAAAGAAGTCATCCACGATTGGAGTCATCGTTCCGGAAATCGCCAATCCATTTTTTTCCCACGCCATCGATAAAATGATTGATACGGTTTCCGACAGAGGATATCACATCATTCTCACCGTTTCAAGGGAAACCGAAACCATCGAAATCCAGAATATCGAAACGCTTCTTTCTATGCGCGTCGATGGTTTTCTGGTTTCCGTCTCCCAACATTCGATCCACCCAAAGAATTTTAATCCCATTCTCAAACGAAATGTTCCCCTCGTATTTTTTGGGCGTGAGATTGAAGAATTGGATTGTTGCAGTGTCGTTTTTGATGATCGAAAGGCTGCAATCGAGGCAATGGATTTTGTCATTCAACAGGGCTATACACGAATTGCACATATTGCCGGATTTACGAATATCAGTATTGGTAAAGAACGCTTTGCCGGATACAAACAGGCCCTAGAAAAGCACCACATTCCGTTTCGGGATGATTGGATCATTGAGGGAGGATTTGAAAAGAAGGACGGGTACGATGCATTCCTTCGACTCCATCAATTACAGGAATTTCCTGAAATCATATTTACCGTGAATGATATGGTGGCTGCCGGTGTTTATGATGCTGCAAAAGAGATAGGGCTGAGAATTCCCCAGGACTTTGGAGTCATCGCCTTTGGGCACAGCGAGATGGCCAATCAGATGAATCCGCCATTGACGATCATTAACCAGGATCCCCGGAAAATAGGTCTGGAAGCGGTTGAAATGCTCATCCGAAAAATCGAAGATCATTCGGAAACTCATATGAAGCGCATCATTTTGCCTGAGGAATTGCTCATTAATGATTCCATATTGATAAAAGAGGATAGTCGATAAAACATATTTCATATAAGCGTACGATAGGAGGTGATATAACGATCACTAATTTGTTTGTTCGGTTTTAAGAGGAAGATGGAGTGGATAATAACTTAACCAATGGAGGAGGATATGATAGGTCGTTTATTGGAACGCGAAAAATTATCTGAATTTAATTTTGAGCTTCACGAATTTTGTTGAACGTTCCGAGGAGGCTACAAATGGAAAGAACAATAATGAAAATGGCACGCCCGGTTTTTATGACGATCGTGCTATTGGTGGTTGGCGTTATTTCCTTGTTTGCCGGCACCAAAGGAAAAATAGCGGGTCGAATTATCGACAAGAATACGGGCGAACCCCTCATGGGAGCCAATATTGTCTTGACGGCCCGATGGGTGGGGGATGAAGAGGTGGAATTGGCACAAATGATGGGAGCGGCATCCGATGCGGACGGACGATTTTTCATCATAAACATCCCACCGGGCTCCTATACCGTAAAGGCAACTTACCTTGGCTATAATCAGCAAGTTCAAACCCAAGTCAAGGTCATTGTCGACCGGACCACACGGATTGATTTCGGAATGGAGTCGACGGCCATTGCCGGTGAGAGAGTCGTCGTGACGGCTTATCGTGACGACAAGATTGAGATTGACATAACGGCCACGAAACAAACCTACACTGTGTCAGAGGTGGAGGAAGCCGTTGCCGGCATTAACGATATCGAGGATATTCTGGAACTCCAGGCCGATGTCATTGATAATCATTTCCGTGGGGGCCGTGAGAATGAATCGACTTATCTCATGGGCGGAAGTCCTGTTGTCAATCCCATCGATCAAACCAAGGCTTTCAATCCTATGGTTTTGGGTTTGGAGCAGGTCGAGGTTCTGACCAGTGGTTTTAGTGCAGAGTATGGGAATGCCCAATCCGGGATCGTGAATATGGTCCCCAAGGAGGGGGGAGACCGGTGGCGCACGACGTTTGAGATGTCTTCCAACATGCCCTATTACAAGAACTGGGTTGGAGATCAGGGCGCTAATTTTTATGATCCCAGTGCCTTGCCCTGGCATGCTTTGTTAGACGATACCGAGGACTGGCTGGCCATCGATCCGGCCACCGGCCAATCGGTTCTGGCTTACTTTGAAAATCTTTTAGCAGAAGGAGCTACGAGCGCTGACAGCCTCTATGCCGCTCAGTTGCGTTTGAAGCAATATCAGCAGTTTTATCAGGATATCGGCCGGGAATACAAGAACCGGCTCGATTACCGTATCGATGTCAGTACGGGTGGACCGGTGTCGGAGAATATGTCTTTTTTCTTAGCTGCCCGGCAGGAGAACATCAATCAGGCATTGCCGCTGGCGCAACCGGATATCAATCGCCAAATAATGACCAATTTGAGTTATCGTCCTACCGATAAAGATAAATTACTGTTGAGTTACACCTACAGTCTGGCGACCCGGCAAAATACGTCTGCCAGCCTCAATCAGTATGCCTTTCTTCGTAGAACTCAACGGACCTATTTCCAGAAGGATAATGTCTATGATATAGGCCTCAAGTGGAATCACGTTTTTTCTCCCTCGACCTTCATGGAATGGAATGTGAAGATGTTGAGCATGTGGACCAAGGAACGGTTACCCTATCTCGAACCGGATGATTACGATCATAAAAACGACAACCGATTTTCGGGTGCCATCAGCTTTCCCAACTCCTCCGGATTTACGCAAGTTTCCACAGGACCACGAGGTGATTCCAAGTCCAAGACATTCCATGTTGATGGAAGTTTTTCGAGTCAGATCAACAACAACAACCTGATCAAAGGAGGGCTTCAATTCTTTCTCTACGAAATGGATGTTTATCGAGAAATGAATATTGGGAATGCCCCTCAGGATCAGTTTGAGGAATACGACGTTCAACCCTATGAAGGAGCCCTTTATGTACAGGATAAAATGGAATGGGAAGGCATGATCGCCAATATCGGTCTCCGCCTGGATTATTACAATTTCAATACCGATTATTTTGCCGATATTTTCTCTCCGGTGCGAAATCCCAATTACGATCCCACATTGCCCTACTCGGAGAGAGGATCCTATTATGACGAGGAACTGGCACTCAAAGAGAAGACCGAGCTGTTTGTCCGTTTGCAGCCAAGAATCGGAATCTCTTTTCCCATTTCCGAGGGTTCGGTAGTTCATTTGAATTATGGAACCTTCACTCAAAGACCCCCGTTCACACGGATCTTCAATCACCGGATTCGGAGTTCAGGTGAGATCATTTTCCTGGGTAATCCTCGGATGGAGCCGGAAAATACCACATCCTACGATGTGGGACTCGTGCAAGCCCTTCCCTTGGGCTTCCGCTTGGATGTCAGTGCGTATTACAAAGATGTGAAAAATTTGATCGAGACCACCTACTATACCGATTCCAACCAGTGGCAGTATCAGACCTTCCAGAACAGAGACTATGCGAATATCAAAGGATTTCATGTCAGTCTTGAAAAATACACGGGCTGGATGAATGCAATCATTCGGTACAATTATCAATCAGCCTCGGGTAAGGCCAGTACGCCCTTTGAAGCCCCTGTTTACCATTATGAAGATGTCCGGGGTGAGGAGCTCAGTGAATTTCCCGATCCCGAGGACATCTACCTGGATTATGATCGAACCCATCGTCTCGTCGCGAACCTGACATTTAATACGGGAAAAACCTTCGGCCCGGAAATGTTCGGAATGAAACCTCTGTCCAATATGATTATCAGTGGTATTTATAAATATTATTCCGGCAGACCTTATACCTGGGATGATCTGGGTCTCGGCTTGAAAATGAACAAGCGCGCTCCCGGATTTGGAGACTTGAGAATCCGGATCCAGAAGCAGTTCAACGTGGGTGGTACACTCCTGGCGGTCTATCTGGAAGGTTTCAATGTGTTGAATAAGAGAGAGTACGCCTATCGCGTTTTCAGCAATGAAGACGTAAAATCCCGTTGGGAGAATGAGACAGATAGAGACCAGGTTATGATCCAGGATGAATGGGCCCCCTATGTCTATCGTGAGGATCTGTATCTGATCGCCAACCAGCCTAGGCATTTTCGACTTGGGATGAAGATGACGTTTTAAATGCGGTCTTCTCAAAACCATAGTCAGCAGATTACGGAGGAAGTAAAAATGAAATATTTCAAAAAAAGAGCCTTGCACCTCTTCACATTGGCGCTGCTCGCCGTTGCTTCCCTCCCAGGCTTCAGTCAAGTGCGTGAGTATTTTGTCATGGACCGAGGCATGCTTTGGGAGACGGTGTACAATACAGGCGTCATCTCGAGACCCTGGGCCAACCGGGGAAACGAGGATGGGACGGTCATCCTGCCCCAGTTTGAATGGCCGGGCAATTCGGCAACCATCACCGAGGGGATCGAGTACTATGGACAGCATAACTCCAAGGGCCAGGGGATGTGGATTGTGGCCAGTCCAGCAGATCCCGCCAAGTGGGATATCGATAACCGCTTGTTTGCATTCTGCGGCGCTATTGGTGAAGGAGACAATCCCTTCAACGCCATCGGAGTGTATTCATTCCCCATCGAATTTCGAAAGATCGAGAACTATCCCATCCTTGCCGACGGGACCCTGAATCCGGATTACGATCCTGCAGAAGCGGAACTGGTGGTTATCGCCCGGTGGGGCACACCGACAGGTATCGAGGTCACCCGAATATCACGGCAGTGGAGCTATCCTGATTATGATGATTTTATTATCCATGAGTATTCCCTGGAATTTACGGGGAATACAGACGATGATGCTTCGACTATCGAAATGAGCGATATCAATGCATTGACAGATGTATTCGTCTCATTCAATCATTGCCTGGCGCCATCTCTTTATGGTTATATGCGACATTATCGGGAATGGAAGTGGAAACCCGGTGTCCATGCCGGTGATAACTGGTCTTCGTTCGATACGGATTATTGGCTCAGTTTTAATTCTGACAGGTATACTGGAGCCGCGGATAAGAAGGACAATTTTCTTAGGGCCAAACCCGAACCGATTCCGGAACTCTTCATGGAGCAGGCCACCACCGGTGAGAAGGGCGGCGGTCTGTTGAGTCCTCAGGCAGTCGGATTCAGTGTGCTCTATTACGATACGGAACATCTGATTCAGTATGATGCCGATAATCCCGATTTGACTTCGTCCGCATTAGCCGAAGGCATGAATTCTACATACCTTGATGGTACGGGCCGTGTCATGCAGCCCTGGGAACTGGACAGGACCGTGGGTTGGAACCGTCAGGCTGCCCTTATGGAAGGCGGCTGGGGTGCGCCCAGTATTGATCGAAACCGGGGTTTCAAGGCCTGGAGCGATCATCCCGATGATTGGTGGATCGGCCGGGACATGCCCTTTAACAACATCAAGACCAATAACAAAGGCATCGCCCGGTTTATCACCTTCGGAACCTATCGTTTGAACAAAGGCGAGCGTATCGATTTCACCATCGCCCAGGTTGCAGGATACAGTGCCGAGGCCGGGAAAGAAGTCGCTGGAGGGTATCAGAATGCAAAGCAGTTGAAAGCATTTCCCTCACTAGATAAAAAGGTTGTTCTGGGTGGAGAAACCATGACAGAGAACTACCTGACCGATTTCGGTTACCCCGATTATGTGAATTCCGAGGTTCGAAATGTCACCCAGGTGGCTCATAAAGCGTTCGAAGCTTATACTGGGCAGGAAATGGAATACAGCAACGAATTGGCCAAGAATCCCATGCGGCCGGAAGATAATCCCAGGGATGGTGTATATGCTATGGATGTGCCACCGCCTGCTCCGGTCATTACTGCCAAAAACACGGCTACCGGTGAGGTGAGAGTGACCTGGACCAATGCTGCCGAGCAATTCATCCATCCCAACCTCACGGGACCGCCTGCAGAGTACCGGATCTACAGGAGTTACGGCTATATTGGTCCATGGGAGCTATTGGGAACCATTAATCCCGGAAATACGACCGGTGCAGGGATTTATGAATATCTGGATGAAGATGATTCTTTCACCATCGGATCCACCGGTTATTACGCTGTCACTTCTGTGGATGCCGCCAGTAATGAGAGCGGAAAACCGAGTATTGTGGAGCATGTGAAAAATGTGGGTGCTGTGGAACAAATGACTCAGGTCTACGTCGCTCCGAATCCTTTCGTCGTGGAATCGGGTTATCCGGGAGCCGGAGAGGAGGATATGATCGGCTTTTTTGCCCTCCCGGAAACGTGTACCATCCGTATCTTCAGCTTTGCCGGTCAATTGATCCAGACAATCGAGCATGATGATCCCGTGTACAATCACACCTGGTTTCAGGTCACCCGGAATCAACAGGCCATCGCATCGGGCGTTTATTTTTACACGGTAACGACGCCTGAAGGGGATACGGCCAACGGGAAGTTTCTCATCATCAAGTGATGACAGGAAATTGGAGGAAATTATGAAAAAGAACAACTATTCTGTCGCACTCTTCCTCTTGCTCATGTTTTTGGCAAGTGGGACCGGGTTTGGCCAGAAAGTGGGAACGACATCCTTCCAGTTCCTGAAGGTCATGCCCGATGCCAGGTCCACGGCTATGGGAGAGGCGTCTTCGACCATTACTTATTCATCGAATGCCGTGTTCCACAATCCCGCCGGTCTGACTGCCGTGGACGGTTTTGACGGCTCTGTTTCTTATGTAGACTGGTTCATGGATGTTTATCTTTCGGCATTCTCGGCTGCGTTCCGATTAGGGAATTTGGGCACTTTCGGCGTTCAGGCCATCTATACGAGTGTCGGCGATATCGAAGTAACGACCGTCGACGCTCTGGGTTTTGTGGGCGGTTCGTACAATCCCGGATTGACCGGAGAAACAATAACGCCCAATTCCCTGGTCTTCGGACTGT
>CAZYTI010000083.1:0-9995 GCA_964650065.1 uncultured bacterium | reverse complement strand
TGTTTGCTACACTCAAACTCGTGAAAGAGAGATTGGGAAAAAGAAGGGGTGCGTAATATGTCATTCAATGAACCCGTTAAAAAAATACTCCTTTTCGTAGACGGCTCTGAGGAATGTATCGCGGCGGCCCAGTACGGCATCGTTTTGGCGAAGTGTTTGGATGCTGAATTATTGGCGCTGTACGTGGTGAATGTGAGTCTGTTGAACGATTTGGTGAAGGCCAGAATCTTCGTGAAGATGGAAGAGATGGATTATGAACATGACCTGGAACAGGATGGCAGACGGTATCTCAAATATATATCCGAATTGGCCCGGGCCAAGGGTGTTGAGATACGGACTGAACTGGTAAAGGGCGTGGTCAACAAAGAAGTCATTGAAAAAGTTGAGGAATGGGAAATTGATCTGGTGATGATGGGAGAATTGGAACAAGTGCTTTCTCGGACAGACGCATTTCACAACGAAGCGGAACTGATTTTACGCAAGGTGAAATGTTCTGTACTCGTCGTAAAGGATATTGATAGAGTGGAACGTATTTATAATGCCATTGAAGGAAGTGAATAATCTTATTGGGAGGATCACCTCATGAGAATCTCCAGTTTGTTGAGTGAGGAAACGATAACGATTTCCATGGGTCATCGAGATAAACAGGGAATAATCGAAGAACTCCTGGATCTCGCAATGAACACGGGTAAGATTACCGACAGACCGATGGCCCTGAAGGCCGTAATGGACCGGGAAGATTTAATGAGCACGGGATTGGAAAGGGGGATTGCCGTACCTCATGCCAAATCTCCGGCAGCGAGTGATTTGAGCATGTCACTGGGGATCTCCAGTGAAGGGATTGACTTTCAATCGGCTGATGGGAAGCCGTCGCATCTTTTCTTTTTTCTGTTGGCCCCTGAGGCAGCAGCGGGTCCCAATGTACAGGTCCTGGCCCAGATCGCCCGTTTGACCAATGATCCTGCGTTTTGCCATGCCTTGAAGGGAGCTTCATCAACGAGGGAAGTTCTGGAAATCATTCAAGACGCAGAATGATATGCTTTAATCGAGAATGACCATATGAAGGAAGTAGGCCACGGCCAGCGTAATGATAAAAACACCAAGATATAATATTATGGTTTGGATTAATGGCTGTTTACCCACCATTTTTCGCTTGTTCATCCACCCCCGCCAGTTGCAGTTGTGGCACCGGTAGGTTCTCAATGGGAGGAAACGCTTTATTGCTTTCTCGATATGCGAACGTGACCGGGAGCGGAAGAGATTAAATTCGCCACATTTGGGACATGGTTTGGGGGCCTGCACTGATACTTCTCCGTAATTATTTTTTTATTTCACCATAAACACGTCATCTGAATTGTCAGTTCGCTTATAACAGGGAATGCCAAATTCCCAAATCCAAATGTCAAAAAAAATCCCAATGATCCAATGCCCAATGGTATATCATTTATTTTATATTGGGATTTGGAGCTTCTTTTGACATTTGACATTTGAAATTGGTCATTTCCGTACTTTATTTTAACGATGCAACACAAAGAAATTCTATTCCAAAAGAAAGAATTTTCAGGGGTACTCGATCAGACTTTGGATCGTCCTGCGTGTAAGATCCCTGAGTTCGATGGCGGAAAGGGATCTGACCTCCTGGACAGGAATCATGTCTCCAAACTTGACCTTCAGGATCGTCGGCCGGATGAGCCAAGATTTTTTGTTCTTTAAGTGAAAGAGGCCCGATAGTCCCATGGGAATGATGGGAATATCGGCCTTTTTTGCTAAAAAAAACGGGAGTTTTTTGAAAGGGCGCAGTTTACCATCCAGGGTACGGTGACCCTCGGGCAAAATGAGGATGGACTTTCCGTTTTGCAAAAGGCTTTCGGTCTTATGAATACTTCGAATGGAAGCATGGATATTTTTACGGTCTATGGGGATGTTTCCCAATCGCCGCAAGACCCAACCGTATATTGGCCAACTGAAATGCTGCTTTGCCTCAACAGCACGGACATAGGCAGGAATGTAGGCTCCGAGAATGGGGACATCAAAAAGGCTGATGTGATTGGCCATGAACAGATAGGTTTGCCTGGGATCGATTTTCTCGGCTCCGTGGATTTCAACCCGGGAATTCAGCAATTTAAAAAGAAATTTTAATCGTTTCTTCATCCAGGGATCGAGTTTTTCCAGGGGAAAGATGAAAGTCAATATGATCATGATCATACAAATCGTGAGGAAGTAGATCGACCCGATTCCCCAATAATATATGGACAGGATATATTTCATTTCCAGAAAACCTCGATATCTTTTTCGAGACACTCGACTTCAACAGGTGTGGTTCCCATGAGTTCACCATCGGGCGTAAGCACTTTAGGCACATTGGTTTCAATTCGTATTTTTTTGGCCTGAAAGGTTTCGACCTCGGGCTCATGAATGTGTTCTCCTGTAAAAACCATGGGGAAAACTTTGAGGAGCCGTCTCCTTGTCAATTTATTCGCCAGAGTGACGTCCAAAAGGCCATCATCGATTTTTGCGTTGGGCGCCATGAGAAAATTGGATGTGTATCTGGTGTTTGAGATTTCGACAAAGATATTCTCCCTTTCCAGTGTCTGACCGTCGATCTCAATGGTCAAACGGTGTGATTTGAGAAAAATGGTTTGATACAGCACGCCCAGTGTGTAGGATATGTTTCCTAATATTTTTAACTTTTTGGCGGTAGCGCCGACATCGGCCACGAAACCCAATCCCAGAATATTGAGATAGTAATAATCCTGTCCATGGGTCCTGAAATGCCCGACATCGACTTTCTTCGGTTTGTTATGACCGATCACTTCGATGGCTTCTTTCCAGCGCGATGCGTCGAGATCGAGATCTCTGACAAAGGCATTCCCGGTACCTATGGGTAATATTCCCAGAGGGATCTTTTTCCTGGACGGATTTCGGTAATATCCATTGATGACCTCGAACAGGGTGCCGTCTCCTCCGGCTGCCACCAGACCATCGTATTTTTTGAAATTGGCGTCTGCAACAATCTCTCTGGCATGTTCCGGATAATCTGTGAGGGAGAGATCGAATTCGATATTATTTTGCGTGAAATGGGCCTCCACCTGGGGGAGTATTTTTTTAGCCCGTTTGTGACCGGCGAATGGATTGTATACGAGTAGGACTTTCATGGAAACTCCTTTTTATTTTATCGGTATTGTCAAAAATTAACCACAGAGCACACAGAGAAAATAAGTTTATTTTACTAACATGGTTTTGACTTTTTCTTTACTCTGTGATCTCTGTGGTTCAATTTTTTTGTGATCCAATCGATCCGTCAGCTTAATCCAACTTCAACGGTTTTGGAAACAAGATTTCATTTGCACATTCCAGGGCGTAGGAATCGGTCATGCCGGCTACAAAGTCGATTGTACATCTCTCCGGACACGATTCCGATTCATAGAGTTGTTTTCGTTTTGCGAGATACTGCCCGAAATGACGATCCATGGTTAGCTGGGCACTTTCATACTTTTTGGTATTGTTTCCATATGTTCGATACGTCTTGACCAGATGATGGAAAAGATGTCCCAGCAATGCGGTAATGGTCTTGTCGCTTTCCAATATGATGGGGTGATTATAAATTCTGGAATAATTGAACTTTTTTAATTGACAGAGGAGTTCGTATTTGGCGTTGGAAAAGGTGACCTCATCCTTGCCTGTGGAATTGATGACCACATCCAGAACCAGGGTATCGATGATTTCGCCATTGGTCGATCCCAGGCTTCTCTTCAGATTGGCTGGAATGTCGCTATGTGTGATCAGACCTGCTACCACGGCATCTTCGATGTCTCTGCCCAGATACGCAATAATATCGGCGATCCGAACCACACATCCTTCATAGGTGAGGGGAGCGGATTGCCGGTCCGAAAGCGAATCGAGATTTTTTGGTTTATCCCCCGGTTTCAGGGACTTTTGAAATTCTTCCCCACAGTGGGAGGCGATACCATCACGAACGGCATAGGTCAAATTGAGGCCCTTTCCATCCCGTGCGATTTTATCAACGACCCGAAGGCTGTGTAACTCATGGATGAATCCTGTTTTATCATGGGTGAGGTTCCTCAGCGCTTTTTCACCGATGTGCCCAAAGGGGGCATGGCCCAGGTCATGGCCAAGAGCGATGGCCTGGGCCAGCTCCACATCCAGATCCAGGCCTTTGCATATGGTGGTTGCGATGGTCGAAACGTGGAGCACATGTTCGATTCGCGTACAGATGTGGTCGTTCCGGGGAGAGAAAAAGACCTGTGTTTTATGTTTCAGTCGCCTGAAAGGCGTCGCATGAATAATCGCTGTTTGATCACGGAAATAATCTCCCCGGAGATCAGGTTTTCGCGGTTTGGTCCGTGCGTGGTAAATTTCATCTGAAAGCGGATTTTTCATTTTTCCTGACCTCTTATTCCGGAAAAACCTTAGCGGATTTCCATCTGGATGAGGATCTCCAAACGACCATTCTTTTGACGGCCTCTTTGAGTATCGTTGGAGTCAATCGGATTGGTTTCACCGTATCCCAGGGCTGTATAAATCACATCTGTCAGGTGCTCAACATCCATGAAGTGGTTCTGTACCGATTCGGCCTGCGTCTGAGAAATGAATAAATTGAAATCTTCAGATCCCTGATTGTCTGTGTACATGTTGATTCTAATCCTGGGATCGGGTGTTTGACGAATCGTGTCGGCAATTTCTTTCAGGATTGGATACGCCTCTTCTTTTAAAGAAGATGTTTTGCCTGTGTATAACCTGTGGGATGGGATGACAATTCTTATTGCCGTATTCATGGCCCCTACGGCATCGATGTCTGCACCCGGGGCCGGACCGTTGGGATCTCCTTGATCGGGATCATCTCTGAGTTTGACGAAGGGATAGATTTTTCCGGATTCCGCAAAGGGTCGGATGTCGAGGCTCGGGTTCTCATCTGTCAATTTACCGATGTAGATGAACATGTTTCCATCTTCACTGATCCAGACATGGATGTCTTCGTCATCCCCCTCTCGATTAAAGATATGGAGATCCGGACCCGGTGCATCGATGAGTACATTGTCGATGAATTTCAGGACGAGAGAACCACCGGCCCCGAGAGAGACGAATCCGGAGTCTCTCTCTAAATCATAATCCGGAGGGCCCAAAATCATTCCTGTATGCAGATATGCGGAATCCGGCTCTCCACCGGTCCCTTCTCCCAATGCACCCGGATCGAAATGAATGACGGAATCGGCAAAGGAGACTTCGCCCAGAGGAAAGTGAACGGTGTCCTGTGTGGTCGATGCGTCTGTTTGTCCTGCTTCAAGCTGAACAGGAGACAGGATCGTTAAACAGATATGTAGAAATGCTGAGAGAAATAGAAAATATTTCATATAGATTTTGTGAGCACCGTTCAATAAGGATGACATGAAAAAATATATAAAAAACTGAGTTTAAAGTAAAGGGACTTTTTCGTTTCATTTTTTATAGAACACGGATTTAACGGATCAGGCGGATTTTTACGGATTAAGATAAAAGATTATTTTAGGATTATGTGATTATGATTTTGATTTCCGACATGACTATATTTCATTGTTTTATGGTCATTTTTTAACTCCAGACTCTTATTTAAGGTTTTTTATTACTTTGTGTCTTCGAGACTTTGTGGCTTATGAATTTTTCAGGTGGTTAAACAGTATAACGCTCAAGACAGCAATCGACCAGTACCTGTATTGGATCCAATAACGGAACATCTCTGTCGCCGGGTTTCAAAATGATGGGTACTTCCGTACAACCGGCGATGAGAAGCTCGGCGCCTTTTTGGATCAGGAGATCGGCGGCCCGGAGGATCAGGGGTTTGGCCGTATTCACATCACCCCCCTTGACACCGTAAATGGCTTTCATTACGTGTTGAGATTGGGACTGGTCATCGGGTGTCAGTATCGTATCCGGGGGAAAGAGGGTTTGAAACATCCGGGTCTTTAAAGTCCCGGCCGTGGCCAGGAGGCCTGCCTTTTTTCCGGCAAACTGTCCGGTATAGACATCGGCGGTTTCCCGGATCATGTGAATGATGGGGATATCGACGCCTGCCTGGATTTCATCGAACCAGTTATGGGCCGTAACGCAGGGCATGGCCAGGAGACCGGCTCCGGCTCTGGTGAGGTTGCGGGCCATTTCGATGATCACGAGTGCCGGTGAAGGACCCTTGTCCAGGATGGCCCTGGTCCTGTCCGGAACTTTCGGATTGTTGTCGATGATGATCCTGGGATGGTCCTGATCGTTTTCAACGGTGGTTTCGAGGACCAGTTTTTCAAAAAAGTTTACCGTCGCCAGGGGACCCATGCCGCCTAAGACGCCTAGGATTTGTTGTTTAATCATATTGGATGAGTTCCTTCTTGCATCTAAAAGTCTTAAGAGTTTGAATGTTCAATGTCAAATGTCAAAATCCTAATGCCAAATGAAGCCCAAAATCCCAATGACAAAAATTTAATGGATTCGGCTAATATTGATTTAAATATTTCAACGTTTTAAGTGGGATATAAATCACCCAGTTTATTCCACGCTTTTTCACATTTGGGAATTGGAATTTGGGATTTCTTTTGACATTTGAGCTTTGGTATTTGTCATTAGAGAAGAATAATGTCAATACGTCCTCTCATCATACCTGCAAAAATAGTTGCTCAAACATCCAGCATTACATTACGACATTTTTAATTCATTGTCAAGAGGATTTGAAAAATTTATGATTCCTGAAGTGATACATGGACATATTTCGCTTGACTGGTTTTATAAAAGTTATTATATTGTGTTCCATTAAAATGGTTGGCGCTTTAGCTCAGCCGGTAGAGCAACGGACTGAAAATCCGTGTGTCCCCAGTTCGACTCTGGGAGGCGCCACAGTAAAATCAAGGACTTAGCCCCACTATTTTGGGGCTATTTTCTTTTGGTCTTATCTATGTGACCAATAAGCGACTATTTTTTCAAACTTTTTAGCCTTCAAATATGAAACGCATGGCTAGGGATATGAGGTCCGGAGTTCAAAATCTCCGTGTCCCCGACTATTCAAAACGGTCTGGAATACAATGACTTACAATTGTTTAATCGCTGTGTTACAGGCATTATTTTCATTTTAAAAAGTGTGCCCAAATTGTGCCTATATTTTAGTTCAAAAAGAAACAAAATCTTCCAAATAATTTAATCCTACGGTTTACATTTTATAGAAAAGTCAAGTGAAAAATTTTATTGATGACCTGTCCTATCAGGCTCGTGGGGTTGATAAAGTACGTCCGGCATTAAATAATTGATTGTAAGTTCATTTTTCTTCATTATATTCTGTTACAGATATTGAATTTGATGGAGAGAAATTCAGTTCTATAATATATTGAGGGAGTATGTTGATTATTATAATTCAAAACGCCCTCACCAAGGGATATATCAACAGGTACCAATACATTAGGAGCGTAGCGGAATGGATAGAGTTTATCCTCACTACGGCTATATTAATGACGGCTTCACGAAATTAAAACAAATTAATTGAGGAGGTTATTATGTCGAAACATTTTTCGCGGTTAGTTGGTGTGGTTATCCTATTTTCCTTTGGGTCTTGTTTAACGCAGAGCGTATTTTCACAACAATTTGAATACCCTCGTCCAAGTCCCGCATCAAGTGTTATGCAGGTTGTAGGTCTTGCAGAAGTATCTATCGAATATTCCAGCCCGGGAGTTAAAGGCAGAACAATATGGGGGGATTTGGTCCCATATGATGAAGTATGGCGTACCGGCGCTAATGCAGCCACTGAAATTTCTTTTTCCACCGATGTGAAAATCAATGGTCAGGAGTTAGCGGCCGGCAGGTATAGTCTTTTTACACTTCCAGGTAAATCTGAATGGGGTGTAATGTTAAATTCAAGAACAGATATTTCCGGTACAGATTATAAGGAAGAGGCGGATGTATTGAAAGTCAAGGTAAAACCCGAGACAGGTGAATTCAGAGAACGAATGACATTTTTAATTGAGAACAATACGAATGATGCTGCAGACATTGTTCTTCACTGGGAGAAACTCCGTCTTGTACTAAAAATGGACGTCAATACCGTCGAATTGGTAATGAAAAGTGTGGACAGGGAAGTGGAGCAGTCTTGGCTCCTTTCATTTCGGGCCGCTGGGTATTGCTTAAACAACGATGTGAACCTGGAAAAGGGATTAGAATACGCATCGCTCTCTACATCGATAAAAGAAAATTATTCGAATACCCGTGTCAAAGCGCAATTAGAAGCAAAGCTCGGGAAAAAAGATGCAGCGGTTAGAAGCATGTCTCGTGCAATTGAATTAGGAAAGGCAATGGAAAACCGGCCTTTTGATTTTGACAGAATGCTGAGATTACTGGCTGAGTGGCAGGGAAGAAACGATGAATGATGTAAACTGTAAAACCTGAAAAGTGAGCCGAAAGCGTTAAATTTAGTAATTCAAATTCTTTAAATGATCACCATTAAGCCGGTTGGAGCACTTGGTTTTGATCAGCTAAGCTCAGCGTTTATAAGGATCAGAGTGCCGACCAACCCCGTGGGGATGATAAACTACATCCAAATCTGAAACAATGCCAGAAATGGTCTGACGACATTCATAAGAAAATTTAACTGCATTTTAGAGGTATAGTGTAGACTGTGGAGGACGGATTTTTTGTGATAATGATGTGATGTTACCAATAGTTATTCAACAGAGTATATGACACTTAAAGAAACGATAAAAACAATAGATAGCAAAAGGATGTATTTGTCGTTCAATTAGTAGTTGGCTATTTCTAAATGAGAGAAAACCGGAGGTGATCCATTTTATGTTAGATATCGAGCAAACTATACTTGACAAAATAGCTATCTTCGCCCCGAGAGTTGGCCTTGCTATTATTGTTTTCCTAATTTTCTGGGTCCTCGCAAAAATATCTTACCGGGCAATCACTAAAGGTTCTGAACGATTGAAACGTGATACTCGTCTGACCTCACTTCTTGCTCGTACAGTCAGAATTACACTGTTTGTTTTTGGCATTGTTACTGCACTCGGAACCTTGGGTATTAATATATCAGCACTTGTAGCCGGGCTGGGATTGACCGGATTTGCACTTGGCTTTGCTTTGAAGGATACTATTTCCAATCTTCTTGCTGGTGTCCTAATTCTACTATATCATCCGTTTGAGATAGGAAACAGAATAAAGATATCAAGTTATGAGGGCACTGTTGTTTCTATCGACCTACGATATACCGAACTGCAGAATGAAGGGAATAAGATATTAATACCTAATTCAAAATTGTTTACAGATCCAATTACTGTATTTCATTAGGTTGAAATTTTCCATTAAATAAAAAAGGAAAGAAAATAGCTGACCAACCGGAGCCCACGGGATTGTTTTAGCACGACTTTTGAGGTTTACATCGTTCACCTAAATGCTTCGTACTTCTCAGAACCAGAAAAAGTTATCTGAAATTATGAAGCGCAGTTTGAAGGAAACATTATTTTTTGTACTAATGAATAAATTTAGGAGGAATCAGTGACTAGTTTTAAGAATCGTATTATTCGAGCTGCTAAGTTAGATGTTCATCTGTATGAAGAGGTTGAGGCTGACACAGGGGCAATGGGACAGGCCATGGGGATTGTTGTTCTCTCCAGTATAGCAGCTGGAGTAGGAAGCATTACAAGAGGAGGGCTAGGCGGGATTTTGATAGGAACGATCTTAGCCCTTATCGGGTGGTATGTCTGGGCCTATCTTACTTACTTTATTGGGACGAGATTCCTTCCAGAGCCACAGACCAAAGCAGATCACGGTGAATTGTTGCGCACTATTGGCTTTTCGAGTTCTCCCGGCTTGATTCGAGTATTGGGTATCATCCCAGGGCTGGGAGGTGTGGTTTTTATAGTAGCCTCAATTTGGATGCTATTGGCAATGGTGATCGCGGTTAGACAAGCTCTTGATTTTAAGAGCACATTACGAGCTGTAGGCGTTTGCGTGAGCGGCTGGATCATTCT
>CAZYTI010000082.1:0-10001 GCA_964650065.1 uncultured bacterium | reverse complement strand
ACCCACTCCACGCGCAAATGCAACTCCAATAATAGCACCGACAAGTGTATGCGTGGTTGATACGGGGAGTTTTAAGCGGCTGCAAATCAAGACAATGGTCATGCCTGCTATGTCTGCTGCCAAACCACGCGATGGGGTTATTTTGGTAATCTTCGTGCCGACCGTCGTCATGACTCGATATCCATACGTCGATAAACCAATTACGATGCCTGTACCTCCCAACATCAATACCCATATGGGTACAGCTACTTTCATTTGAACATTACCGCTTCGAAGAATTTCCACAACCGCGGCCAGGGGACCGACGGCATTGGCCACGTCGTTGGCACCATGGGCGAATGCCACTGTACAGGATGTCAAGAAAACAAGCGGTGCGAACACACGTTCAACCCTTTCAAGCTGATCGGCAAGCGGATACCTAAAAAAACTTTCAAGTTTTCTTGAAAGATAAATTTTGCTCGCAATCGCCGCTACGAGACCACCCAAAAGAGCAATGACCAGTGCAACTGAACCTGTCATCCACATGATATTTTCTGTTGCAATAATGTGTTTCAATCCTTTGAAGACGATGGCAGAAATCATTATGAAAAACGTAAAAAATATTAAGGCAGGTGCAAAACGGGTAGCCGCTCGGGCGGGTCGTTCTTGACCGAGGATGAGTCGGCTGATCAGTCTAAACAATATATAGGCTATGACACCACCTAAGACAGGTGATATGAACCAGCTTGCAACAATCTGTCCTATTTTACCCCAGTGAACGGCTGCCCAGCCCGCAGCCACAATTCCGAATCCAGCCACGGCTCCCACGATAGCATGGGTCGTGGATACGGGCATGCCGAATATCGTGGCAATATGGATCCAGATTGCCGCCGCCAAAAGCGCGGACATCATGCCCAATACCAGTATTGCTGCACCCTGCGCTTCGGTGAATTGAGGAAGTGAAGTGAGCGCAGTGGGATCGACAATGCCTTTTCGGACGGTATCGGTTACATGGGCTCCGACCAACACTGCGCCGATAAAATTACATGCTCCTGCGGCTATAATCGCCTGTCGAATCGTGCAAGAACCTGAACCGACCGCATCTGCCATGGAATTTGCCACGTCGTTGGCACCGATTGTCCAGGCCATGTAGAAGCCGAGGGCCACAGTAAATCCAATGAAAGGCAGGCTCATGGAATAGTCTCCGAATGAGGTAAAAACGAGATAATTATCATTCTTTGACGATCATCATCCGTAACACATCTCCCGTGTTCTCAGCGGCATTGGCCACCCGGCTGAGGGCCTGGATGATTTTTTCGTAGAAAAGAATCGTGATTGGTTCCAGATCCTTTTCTTTCTTGTAAATGTGGATGCTCAGTTGACGCTGCATTCGATCGGCTTTCCATTCCTGCTCGCCTAAACCCGTGATCAGTCCCAATACTTTACGGGCTTCGGCACCTCCGAATGAGGTTTCGGCCAGGTTTTGCATTTCCTGTGCGGCATTCATGAGTCGATCTGCCACTGAGCAAACATGACTGGCAAATTCAATGAATTCATCTTGAAGATCGGGATGTATCTTCGTTCGCCGGATGATCAGAATCACGGCAAAATCCTCTACAGCATCGGCGATGTGGTCCTGCTGATGGAGGTAGTTGTCGAGGTCTTCTCTCGACACGGGTAAAAAATATCGCCTGGGGAGATTTTCACGTATTTTGTGCTTGATCTGATCTGCTTCATATTCGAGTTTTGAAATCTGATCCTGTATTCTGCGTACTTTTTCGAATTTTCCTTTTATCAATGTTTCCATGAGAGGGCAGATCAGTTTTACACATTCGTGGACTTTCTGGGCATGATCCAAGAGAGGGCCGAAAGGGGACGCCCCGAAAACTTTATCGATGATACCCATTGCTCATTCCCTCCTGTAATGTTTTGTAAATGACTTAAATGTCTTTTATGCTATCGGTTGGTTGAAATCCGATTCGGTCAAAAGGATTCACGATACTGGTGGTTATGTTTCTCAAGTGTGAATGAATGCGTTTCAGCCATCGGAAATAGAGGGCCAGGGTTGCGGCATCACCACTGGACATTTTTTTGTCTTTTTCCTGTATTAAATCATGCATCTTTTGATCGCACTCCCTGCTTAGCCATTCATAATCGTTCAGAAGTTTAAGAGCGGCCTCTGCATCACTTCTAACGATACACTCTTTTGTACGAATAAAATTATCTTTAACCGCATGTTCAATTTTTTTCAGACAGGCTTTTGCGTTACCTCCTTTTAATTTTTTGGGATGAACCATGGCAATTTCCACGATGTTTTTCGTGTAATCACCGATGCGTTCGATGTCGATGACGATACTGACGAGCACCAGACCGCCCGGAAGTTCTTTGGGGCCCTGTACCATGCAGTGGGTCAATACCTTACGTCGGACTTCCTGTTGGTAAATATTGACGGTTTTATCTTTATCCAGGATTTCTCTTTTTATAATGGAATCGTCACGCTCCCGAAGCACCCGGATCGCTTCGAGAAACATTTCATGGGTAATATCGAGCATCTCATATGATTGATCCCAGGCCTGTTGGAGGAGATTATCCTCTTTCCACATCTTGATGAGATTCCGCCACATAATGACACCTCGTTTTGTATTTAGATCAAATTTAAAAAGCCTCGTCTTTACAATGGTAAAAAGTCTTAAATCATTTAGATAAAGTCATCATCGAAATGCTAAATCCGTATCATTTATCCAAGAAATATTAAAGCTACCGGAATAAAATGCAACAATATATAAATTATGACAAACGAAACCAAATGTTTCGTGGATTTACTCGCTTGCTTTCCGACATACTCGGCAAGTTTGATGGGAATGAACTTCAGCGGATAGAATATGGCAATCCCAAATATATTGAAACAGAGATGTGAAAATGCCACCGTGACTGCCACATCGCTCTGTGTGGCCATGGCCGCCAAGATGGCCGTAACGGTTGTCCCTATGTTTGCCCCGAGTGTATAGGGAAAAATCTGTCGGATGGTAATAAGACCGGCGCCGGCAAGAGGAATGATGAGGGATGTGGTCACGGAGCTGCTCTGCACGATGGAAGTCATTAGAATGCCTAAGAAAAATCCCAAAAAATCATTCCTGAATAGAAATTTGTTAATGATGACTTCGATTTTAGAGAATACGAGTGAACGTATGGATTTTATTAAAAAGGTTAATGCCAGGAAGAGTAAGACAAGAGAAATGATCATCATGAAAATATGCTGTTGAGGAAGAAAGGAAGAAAGCCGGTCGATCATATTAATTACGGGATCGAGAATCAATTTGAGGGGATTGAACATTTTCATCCCACCTGCACCTGCGAACCCTTTTTCCAATATTGTGGCGACTTTGGAAATGAAATGGAAACGCAGCTCAATGGGGAAAATAACAATAACGGCGCATATATTGAAAAAATCATGAACAACACTGGCAGAAAAGGCCCTCCGAAACTCCACACGATTGCTGATATGCCCCATGGATACGAGTGTGTTGGTAATGGTGGTTCCGATGTTCGCGCCCATGATGATGGGGATGGCGTTATTGAGGGATAAGGCCCCACCGGCAACGAGCCCAACGACAATGGATGTGGTGGTTGATGAGCTCTGGATCAGACTGGTGGCCACAATTCCGATGATCAAACCGGCGAACGGATTGGATGTCATCTGAATCATAGTCTCAGCAAAGCCTTTGCCGAAGAGTTTAAACGAATGTCCTAAAAGTTTGATACTGAGAAGGAAAAGGTAGATCGTCAAAATGACAAAAATCGCCTTAATGATTCGATCTTTAGTAATGGCACTCACTCACGGTTCCTCTACTTCACTTCAATGGTCAATTAGGTGCTGCATTTAATGTGAGAAATATTTCCTTGCTCCGTTGTTGAGATGCTTCGACTTGAAAAGATAGGAATTTTATTTTAAAAGTCAAATCGTTTTTAAAGGTCTCTCTGTTTGTATTTCCACGATACATTTCTAAATAGTAATTTTACCACTTTCAAACTCATAAAAGAGTGTCATGCGAACCGTCACATCACTGTTTTTACCGCTTTGTGTAAACCGCTTGATCATGATATTGGGCATGATATGTACATTTCCCTTTGGGTTGAAATCCAATCCGCCAATCAAGAGGACATGTTCATCATCGATCCCATTTTTGGATTGGCTGACATAAACATTATCATCCACGTTGGGATCATAATAGTCATATCTTCCGAAGAGTTTTACCTTGGGAATGGGTGTGTTCCATGATCCAAACAAAGAAAAACCATGGTATTTTACATCGACTTTTATACTTCCATTAGCATCAACGGCACCCGATTCTTTATTTGTACGGATAAATGCCTCTGCTCCCAGAGTGAAGCTCGGTGCATTATATCCGATGAATCCCTTCATCATATGGTATCCGGAGCTGTGAAAATAATTTCTGGCATATTGATGAGATCCGGTTTGGGGATCCTGTTTTTCATATTCGAAGTACCCTTCCAAGATCAGACCTTTCACGGGAGTTAACCATAGAGCATATCCAAATTTCTTGAATTTATCCACTTCGCTCGATCCATACCCTGTACCGTTATGAATCGTCAACCAGTGGTGGGCCAGATTTCCCAAATCCCCCTTTAGGGCGATTCCCATATCGGCGGAAGCATTCAATTTATTCAGGTCCAGTATGGTCTTTTCGATGGAACGGTATCCCCAGTAACGTTCCGCGTTCTTAAATGCATTTGTCTCGGCAATACCCAAATACAGTTTGTGATGGGGTATCAAATTGGCCCATTCGAGATAGGCATGTTTGATATATGGGTTGAGCTTGTTGGAGGATCCAAAACTGTCGTGGTTTGCCTCCAGGCGAAATCGAATTTTGATATTTTTGGTGAAGGTGTTCTCGAAAGTAAAATAGATACGCCGAAATTGAAAGGCATTTTGATCCCTGGCCAGGGAATTGTGATTATTTAGGTTATAATAATAATCGGCAAAAACCAATCCCTTGATTGTTGATATCACCTGAGATTGGCATACACCGACCATCATTATGAGCCATGCGGCAATGGTTGGTGTCATCCTATTTCGTAACTTCATTGACAGGCCTCTCTGTAAGGTGCTATGTTATAGTATAACGAGAAAAGTCTTCGATTTTTTTTTGCAAGAAAATGAAAATTTGAAGACATATGCGTTTCAAAGTAAATGCGCCTCTGGCGCGTTTTGCAATAAGGAATTGTTGGAATTTAGCCAATTTTTTCTTTTATGCAACCTTTTTCCCATATGTCAGTGTATTTGATTCTGATATGACCGGGGGCAGGATCTTTCGGCACTAAGCAGAAGAGGACAATGGTCAGCCGGAGACATGATATGGAGTTAAGCGACTGTGTCGCTTCATACATCGAAACAATCGATGTACTCCATAAATAAAGGCTCGAATAGAAGTTTCTATATGTGGACCATCAATTTTTGAATTATAAGATGAAGGACTAAGAACGACTGCCGGTCTACGACCCGATTGTTTATGTCCTTTTTGAGGATTTAATGTTAACCAAACGATGTCACCTTGTTCGGGGATATAATCTACCATATTTCGCCCCCAACAGGCTCACCAAAATCTTCCTCCTTTTATACGTTTGAAATTGGTAAAAGTCATATCTGAGGGGATAATTCTTTGACTTAGCACCACAGAATTTTACGGTAAAGCACGGAAATATTTTTAATTCTGTGATAATCTGTGACAATCTGTGGTAAATGTTTTTTAAAAAAAATAGGTTCCGTTTTTTTAAACGGAACCCATTTCTTCTGGGTGTGTCATGATTAGTGGTCGACAATTTTCATACGTCATCGTACTTCAATACAGTTTTGTCATCACATTTCACAAAGACCATTTTCTTTCATTTCATAAAGGCGCCGACCTCCATTGGTTTGACCGTCACACCCCGGTCTATGTTTGCTGTTACTACCACTCACTTCCTCGAGTTGTAACCATCTGAGATACACTTCCAATTCCTTTCTCTCGATAAATGGCTCCCCGATCCTTTTTTCAAAAGACCGGGGGGCAAGATACTGTGGAGTACTGATTGTGTCTGCTATTACTTCAGCAAAACAGGATTGGGAGCTGAGATTTCTCGTTTCTTCATATTTTTCATGGCCGATTTCATCATCGATATACACTTTACATCCTCTCTTAGACATATCAAGAAATCTCATTTTCATAATGTTATACGGATGAGGACCTGTTTACCCTTGTGAAAAATGGGGGAAAGAAAAAATCTTTTTGATGTAGAAGAGAAGGATAGAAGATAAGATTATCTTGTGAAGATTCTAATTATGTATATAGAGGTCACTTTATTTTAAAGAAGAATTATTATTACCTTTTATTGAATGAGATAAGGTCAAAGGCAACTGAGGGGCTGCTCAAGAAAATTACTTGACATTAATGTTGATATTTAATAATATTAAGGAGATATTTGATTAAGCATCAAACCCAAGCCCAGGGAGTAAGGAAAGCGGTATACACCGAGTAGTGAGGATAGCGAAGTAATGCAAAACACCCATCAACAGCACACCCGTTGCGCCCTATGTAAAAAGCCAATAGACCAGACCGGCATCATGGCCACGAATCCCAGGACCGGCAAAACGGCGATCATGCACCAGGGATGCTGGAAAAAAGAGATGGACAAAGCAAGAGAGAAATTTCAGTGAGGTGGTAAATATGTGGTTCAATATGAGAAGACATCTGATGATTTTTGTCGTTTACTGTATTTTCTCGACTATTAATGCACAGGAAAACCGCGGTCTACAAATACGTCAGACGGTGAACGATATGAGCGGTGAGAAACGTGTTGCCCTCGTTATCGGGAATAGCGCCTATTTAGATATGCCACTTAGGAACCCGGAGAACGATGCCCGAGATTTTGCCAGAACGCTTGAATCTCTTGGTTTTGATGTGGCAGTGAGATTCAATCAGAACCGTTCTCAAATGCGGGAAGCCATTCGTGATTTTGGGAGAAGGCTGAAGGACTCAAGAGGTGTGGGCCTATTCTTCTTTGCGGGACACGGTATTCAAGTAGAAGGTATTAATTACTTGATCCCAGTCGGCGCTGATGTAGAACAGGAGTGGGAAGTCAAGGATGAGTGTTTAGAAGCCAGTGTTGTTCTGCGCCAAATGGAGGCTGTGGGCAACCCCATGAATATTGTGATTCTGGATGCCTGCCGGAACAATCCTTTAGCGCGGAGCTGGCGTTCGGCTGATAAGGGCCTTGCCAGGATGGAAGCTCCCAGAGGAACTATCATTCTCTATTCCACTGAGCCGGGTTCGGTAGCTAATGATGGCGACGGGCATAATAGTCCATTTACACACCACTTGATGAGCCTCATGAAATTTCCAGACCTCGATTTCATGGACGTGATCCGAGAACTGGACGCAAGGTTACAGAATGAGACACAGGGCAAGCAAGCACCGTGGATGGAGGGCATACCTGCCAAGTTTTATTTTCTGCATGGAGATTCAAAAACCGTACAGCCGGTTATTCAACCCTCTGTTACCACCAACAGAACCAACCCGCCAGCAGGTATGGCGCGTTTCGGGGGCTCTTTCAACATGGGAAGCAATGAAGGCGACAGTGACGAGAAACCAGTGCATACGGTGTCCTTTGGCGAATTTTATATCAGCCCCACCGAAGTCACTGTCGGTGAATTCCGGCAGTTTGTCAGTGCAATGGGGTACCGAACCGATGCGGAGAAGGGAAGCGGCTCCTATGTCTGGGATGGTTCCCAATGGGGACAAAAAAGTGACGCTAATTGGAAGAACCCATACTTTACCCAAACGGATGACCACCCCGTGACCTGTGTGAACTGGAATGACGCCGTCGCCTACTGCAACTGGAGGAGCCAGGCAGAGGGCTTGACGCCATGTTATAACGGAATCGGCGCTAATATCACCTGCAATTTTAACGTAAACGGCTACCGCCTGCCTACGGAAGCAGAGTGGGAGTATGCGGCCAGAGGCGGCGACAAAAGCAGAGGATACATTTATAGCGGAAGCAACAATGTGGATGAAGTCGGTTGGTATGATGGTAATTCAGGAATGAAAACGCATCCGGTTGGTCTGAAAAAGGCCAATGAGATGGGACTTTACGACATGACCGGCAATGTATTGGAGTGGTGCTGGGACTGGTATGACGAAGGCTATTATCACAGCAGCCCGAGCCGCAACCCCCATGGGCCGTCTTCCGGTTCCTGGCGCGTTTTCCGTGGCGGTTCGTGGAACATCGGGCTTGGGCGCTTGCGCTGTACGGATCGCATCGGCAGCGGCCCCGGTTACAGCGACTACAGCTTCGGGTTTCGTTGCGTCAGGACGCGTTAGCTATTTGCACTTTTACGCTTCTGCACTTTTGGTTCAAGGATTAGCAGTTCATTCTTTTTATCCCCGAAGGGGATATATGTAAAAGCCAGGGGCAACGCCCCTGGTACCGTTTAAAGAAAAGCAAGCCCTGTAGGGGCGCAATATTGCAATGATTAAGGTTAAATATATCTAACCCGGGCCATTTTCATATTACGCGCCTTCAGCGCTTGGATGATGGATGCCTGAACCCAGGGCGTTGCCCTGGGCTGTTATATGTCGCCCCTTCGGGGCTTTGAAGCTAGGCAATAAGATCGAGTAAGAATTAAAATGAAAGAGCCGACCTCTTTAGGTCGGCTCTTTTTGCTCCCCTTTTAGTTCATATCTCGAACCAATTGATCGAAGATTTCAAGAAACTCTATGATTTAAAACAAGTTCTGCCTGTGGAATATATTGAATTGCAATCGAGCGGGGCGAGAATCAAGGGTAATAAGATGCCTGAAAGTTATGGAACAATGGAATGGAGAGATATACAAAGATTATGAGAAAAATTGACGTACCATTGTATAATGAGATTAGGAGGTAAGAAATGCTGCGTAATGGCCATCGTTAATATCCTATTTATTATATTGTCATAATGGAGAAGTGAAGAACATCTCACCGAGCGTAAAATCTGTGCAGTTCATACAGTCTAAAAACAATCCGCTGTATACGGTTTAACTATGTTCGTACAAACGCTATTAACAGTTCATAATCGTTCTCATCCGCTGCCTGAAGGGCTGCTATATATCTTTGACGGGCATTTCCAGCCTTTGTCAGGTTCTCTCTGCCCCAGGTTAATCTTTCACAGTTGAACATATTTTCTAGAAGAATATCGGTCATCAGCCTTGCATGGCGGCCATTACCATTTGGAAAAGGATGAATAGAAACTAACCGATGATGAAAGCGGACTGCGATTTCATCCGGCGAATCTTTTAGGAGTTTTATCCTCAAATGCACATCATCACACAGGTTTCTCAGGGCATCGGTGATTTGGTGCCATGACCCGCCGATGTTCTTATTACTTTTCCGAAAGCTTCCTGCCCATCTCCATACATTGCTGAACATACGGTCATGGAGTTCTTTGATAAATTGTATGTTCAGAATATCGGAAGGCTTTTTCCTTTCGACCCAATCCCATGCTTCTAGGATGTTTTCCTGTTCCCAACGATCCAATTCACCTCGGGTTGTAATGTGGGAAAGCAGCAGACCGTCTTGTTCGTCCGGATCAATTGGAGTAGCTCCTTGCGGATATTCAAATTCAATCATCATTTATTCCACAAATTCCCGGGAAGTTTGTCAACAAGATCATCAACCATTTCTAAAAAAATTTTATTGTTCTCCTTTGTGTTTAAAGCCTGATCTTCAAGTTTCATTGTATGAGAAACTTGGGCAAGGCGTTTGGCTGCTTGTTTGTAAGCCTGATTATGAACTGTCTCTTCTAGGGTTGACTGGGGTACAAAGCCAAAAACAAACACACAATCCAGGCATTCAGCAACGCGGCGCATTGTCTTAATCGTCACCGAACCGGATACTTCGTCCCGTTCAATACGCGCCACAGCTTGTTGAGCAACACCTAACCTTTCAGCCAGTTGCCTCGCTGTCATACCGAGAGCATTCCGAATTGCT
>CAZYTI010000081.1:0-10069 GCA_964650065.1 uncultured bacterium | reverse complement strand
GCGGACGCTTTTCTTTTTTGGGTTTATCCTTTTTCGGCGGTATAACCTTACGAAGGATCTGATAGTAATGAAGATATTTATCCATTTGAGCCATCAGTGCTTTACCGAACAAGATCTTGCCGATATTCCTCGAACTGATGTCGGGTAATTTGGCATGTTCCAGAAGACGATGATAATCCGCCTCCACCCATTGGGCCATGTGCTTTTTATAGGAGACCAGTTTATTCACGTCGTGATGGATCTCCCGATGTTTCACCAGAACCGTATCGGAAATCCCGGAGAATGTCGTACGTGCCGACTGAACCTTTTCTAAAAAAGCAATGATCTCTGGAACCGTTTTGATCTTTTCAATATCGATATTGATGAAATCCTTACGTATCTTCTGAATCTCTGCTTCCGGATGAAAGCCTGCGTAGAAGGCTTGCCACTTTTCCGCAGTCCGAACTGCAGCGTGCTTCACCGAATCAAGATGGCCAATGGTTTGAAGATCGGCCAAGGCCATGAGGCTATCGACATTGATTTTATTCTTCAATGCCTCGGGATCGAACTGCATTAAAGGTAATTGTTCAATCTGGGCTGTCAATTTTGCTGACATTCTCTCGATGGGTGATGGATCCTCTTTTTCCTTTGGGACTTTTCGCTTGGGCAGTGCCCCGTCCGAATCCCTGGCCGTACCAGACCGCACATCGGCCATGGCCATCTCCCGGATGATGACCCGCTTACGCAAAAGAGGTGCAGGATCCATCTGAAAAGCCGTACGCCCTGTCTCCAATACATTTTGCATGGTATTATTGGGATCGGTGATCTGCAATCGATCCCATTGAATTGACAATGCCAGAGGTCGAAAATCGAGGCCATCGACCTCTACCCTTGCACCCACAACGGCCTGTCCGGCCTTTTCAAGACCCGATTCGAGCCATCCATCAATCGACAAACCAGAAATGACAAGGCCGATTCCCACCAAGACCAATATGAACAAAAATCCTTTCCAGCGCAAATCTCAGCCCCCTATATTTTTTACTTTTAGATAAAATCGTACGAGTTTACTTCCTTTCAACACCTGCACCATTTTCCATTTTTGAATCTTCTCGGCCCAGGACTCACGATATCTGATAACAAAGATCTTAAATATAAAATAATTGGGTACCAGGAGAATCAATGAACACAGAAGACTGCCCATGACTACAGTGTTGTTGAATCGACTAAAAGGTGCGATGGGCAGGTTGTACAGAGTCGTCCAGATGGATTCCATAAATGGAATCTGCACAAGCACATAAAAACCCAAAAAGTGGAATAAGGGATCCAGTAACAGGGCAATAAAACCGAAAAGCACCAGGCCCAGGAGTGCAGCGGATATATTTATTTTAAGTAAGATAATCAGAATGATTAAGAAGAGGTTATGCAGACTCCAAAAGGGTGTCAATCCAAGAATTGCACCCAGAGCGAATCCCCATGCAATCTGATTCGGTGATGCATTGGATCGTAAAACTTTAACGAACTTACTCAATATTTTCAAGAAGAACATTTTTTTTATTCCGAAGTCAGTTGAAAACAACGTTTTGCCATATTCCGAAGTACGGTGCTTTTATTCACCGTACTTCGGAATAAAAAACACAATATATTAGCTAAAGTCAAGCTTTTTATTGGGAATCACTGATCCGATCTATTCATACTGATGATGCGTTTTCTATGCACAACATGTTCAATTCAACACGAGTTCGGCCACAGCCGTTGTTTCATCCCCACTAACATTGTCTTTGAGGTTGAGTTTTAGATTATACTCCCCCGTTTTGACACGACTCAGATCAAAATTGATATAATCGGCGATGTCCCGGCTCGTCCCGGTCTGTTCCGACTGAATAGAGATCTGATATTTCTGACCGCCCCCAAATAAACCGGCGATTCTCCTGAATACACTTTTTTCCTTATCTTTACCCTCTAAAGTAAAATGCACGGTGTAATCGGTCAACCCGTTTTCTGTAAAGGTCAGGTTATAGATCTCATAGTAAACAAAAACCGGATCTGTCCTATTGAACCGTTTGGTCGGGTTGGGGATGATCTTCAGATCACGACGATGACGATCCTTGGTTTCTGCTTTCGGTTGAATGTCAAAGGCCAATTTCAGGGAACTGCAGGCCAACCGGTTTCTGTTCAGATCGTCGAGGCGATAGACAAATTTCCAGCCATTGAGTTTATTGGTATCCAGAACTCTGGCGTGAATGGCTATGTTATGGGGTTCCAATGCCAGTGGAATTTCAAACTCATCGATAAAGAGACCGTTCCACACATGGGGATCAGAATCATCCCTAACGGCGAATCGACGCACATCTTTACGAATGGATACCATCTGCGTATCGAGAACAGAGAAACCCGTTTCAATAATCGCACTGTCGGTAGTTTTTTGTTCATTTAGAAGCTCCGAAAGGGGAATGGCATAGGCAAGCTGGACAAGGTCTTCCTGATCTGAATGACGGAATTGCGCAACACTTTGATTCATTTCCAGCACTTCCGTCGTTTCGGGCCAGGTATGCCGATCCGCTCTAAACGCGTGATCCACCGTTTTTGCACGGTCAGTGGCCATCTCATGCATGAGCGCGTAATGTTCCATTTCGTTGGCAGCATATGCCAAACGGGCAAAGCGGTTATCCCAGTTCAACATCGTTTCATTGATCTTCGGCTGGGGAAATCCGGGCGACAGGGTCCAGTACCCCGGTGCCGAGGTTTCGGGAATCCCAAAATGAAAAATCATTTTGTCCATATCCTGTCTGGCATAGTAGAGCCAGGACATGTTCATCGGTATATCCTCATCGACAGTCAGGGCCTTGTCATCCGGCTCGCCAAATCGGACATAGATCAATCCCCGGTCTTCAAATTTGTAATTTTCATGGTACCAGGAGGGATATTGAAATACATTCAACCGATCCGACTTGGTCATGGGGTGCCGAAAACCATCATATCGATAGTTTTTTTCGGCAAAAATGAGACGACGATAATGCTCGATCAGACGTCGGTTGACCATTGCAGCTGGTAGTGGATCCCGGCGCAACCAGAATACCTCCAGAGTCCTGTGAAGCATTGTCGAAGATACCGGATTCTTGAATACTTCATACTCATCATCATTGACGAGTAACACGATATCTTCCATATGAAGGGTCGCATCAACACTGTTGGAGATCGCTTCCACAGCATGCCGGTATAGATCCTGGGCTGTCTGAGGTTCATCCCGCTGCACGTACAGGCGGACCAGGGACAACAGAATCGGCTGTCGTGAAACAGTTCCTGAATCGGAAAGGACACGATGAAATACAGAATCCGCTAAATTCAACCGACCGTACCGCCGGTACAACTCTCCCAGGGCATATTGAGCGTATATGCTGTCTCGTAACCGGAGCCTGGCTTCCGCCTCCTCGAAGGATGTATTAAAAAGAAAAGCATCATAAAGCCGGAAAATACCGATGCGAGAACTCAGTGTGGTTTTGACATCGAGTTGACGGTGCACCAGTTCAATCGCCTGGTCATAGTGCCTCCGATAACGTTGTAACAGGGCCCATTGATAGTAGACATCGCGATAAGTCGAGTCCCGTGCGATGACTGTCTTAAAATGCCTCTCGGAACGTCTCCAGGCCCAAATTCGCTGCAACATGGCCCGGTGGGCACCAATCTCCCGCTGGCAAATTCCCATGCCAAAGTGTGCACGAAGATCATCGGGTCCTCCATCTAAAATGTCCTTCAACCACCCTGCCGCTTCAGTCCACCTCTTGAGACGCATGGCTCTTGCTGCCAATGCGAAGAGGGAATCACGGTTGATTGATTTGGATTCTTGATCAGGCTCTGGTATCGAGGCGTTTAGATTGAGATGTTTTTCAAACGAAGTGTATCCGTAGTCAGAGTCCAAGTTATCCCGACAGATCTGTGAATTGACATTTGGACCATAGTATACCGATAAGATGAAGGTTATGATGAAGACCGCGAATATCGCTCCACATCTACGAGAATGAGGATGATTTGCGATCATATAAAAGCGACACTGATCGTATTTGATGATGCCAGTTTTATCCATATCTAATTCGAATTAGGTGCCAATGAGATATTTGGCCGTTTTTTCAACAAGCTCGTGTTTGGTGATCACAAACAAATCGTTCTCTGCCTGAATTTTGGTGTTTCCTCGAGGCACTTTAAAGTCATTCTCCTTCTCATCGTAAACCCCGGCAATGATGCTCTCTTCAGGCAGTCGCTTACTGGAGGCGATGTCAGAAATGGTTTTTCCTACAATCTTACCTTGAGCGGGTACTCTCACGATAAAAATTTCAACAGCACCATCCCCAAGAACTGCAACCTGCTGAATTTCCGGCTTGTCAACTTGACGGATGATCTCTGCGACCAGGGTGTCCATGACGTTAAGCAGTTTCGATACACCCACCGTCTTGTAAGCCTCAAGATAGCTCTTCTTGTTCATCCGGACGATTATTTCCGGTATAGCGAAACTTTTAGCTAAAACAGAGAAAGCAAGGTTATCTGCATCGTTGCGCATCGTGGCAATAGCCGCATCCGCCTTTTCTATGCCGGCGGCCTTCAGAACGGTAATATTGGTCGCACTCCCATGAATTGTTTCGACACCATAGGTGGCATAGAGATCATCGCAACTTTCCTTATCCAATTCAATCACGACAATTTCTTTTTTCAATTCTACAAATTTCTTAACGAGTTCACTCCCCAAGGAACCTCCCCCGGCAATGACGATATACATGGATATCTCCTATTTAAAGTATCTTTTACTGAAAATGAGCAGGACAGGGATGATTTCCAATCGACCGGCCAGCATGCCAAAAATATAGGTCAACTTTACGATTGGATGTAATTGGATCATTTCCTGGACAGTCATGTAACAGGGACCGATATTACCCAATGCCGAAAACATACCGGAAAAGCTCTGCCATCCCGAAAGGTCAGAGAAGAAAGCGGTAATCGCCCCTCCAACGATTAACAATATAATCCACATAAAAAAGATCGTAAAGATCCGTTTGATCTCTTCGTCCTCCACGATGTGGTTGTCAATGGTCAAGGGCACCCTCGCGAGCCGGCTCGAATTCAACTGGTAAAGACGATTCCTGATCAAACGTGATAATATGGCGACTCGAATGACCTTAAAGCCCCCTCCGGTCGAACCGGCACATCCTCCCACCACCATGAGAATCAGAAAAAGCTGTTTTGCAAAAGCAGTGAAATAGGGTGTATTAATATCGCGGGTGGCATATCCTGTGGTCGTCAAAATCGAAACAACCTGAAATCCAATATCTTTGAGATGAAAGCCCAGCGCTTCAAATCCATCCGATGTCGGGACGCCTTGGGCCGTATAGTCCAAACCATGGGATTTATAATGACTGAGTAAAATGAATAGGGTGACACCAATCAGGATAGACCAATAATATCTCATTTCCGTATTATCCCATAATGACTTGAGGCTCCCGGTCCAGACGCGGTAATGAATAAAAAAGTTGATACCGCCAGCCAGCATGAAGAATAAGAATGTCAGTTCAATCAGATGGTGATGGGCATAACCGGCCAAACGATAATGAGCAATCGATTGGTCATACATGGAATAGCCCCCGGTGGAAAGCGTGGTAAATGCATGGGTCAGCGCATCAAAAAAACCAACGCCAAGAATCATCAGGACCAGGATTTGACCACATGTAAATACGATGTAAAGCATCCATAGAATTTTAGCTGTATGAAAGATACCAGGGGAGGGTTTTGGGGTGGCTATTTTGTGGCCCTCGGCTAAAAACAATTTATTGGCTGCAGCTCCACCCTTGAGCCCCACAAGGATAAACATGCTTAAAATGCCCAATCCGCCGATCCATTGCGTCAATGCTCTCCAGAACAGGATGGAATGGGGCAAGGTATCCAACCCTGTCAGCACCGTAATCCCTGTCGTCGTAAACCCACTCATGGTCTCAAAAACAGCGTCGAGAAAACTGACTTGGATCATTTCGACATAGGGTATCGCCCCCATCATGGAAAGCACGATCCAGGCGAGGGCGCATATCACCATGGAATCTTTTAATGAAAGAGGATGGGCTTTCGACAAAAAACGGCCGACCACGCCCAGCACGATCGCCAATATACCCGGCAACAGGAATCCCTTGAAGAGATGAATCAAGTGCTGACTCTCACCATAGATCAAACCAATGATCATGGGAATGAATAAGAGTGCTCCTCCGATGATTAATATGGTCGATAAATAAAACGAAATCGAGGAAATTCTTCTTTGAAAATAAGGTTTCATTGAGGTGCTCGAGTCGAATGAAAGAACCCTGAGAGAATCCAACGTCCTAAAAAAATCGAAAAATATAGCGGAACAGGAATACCAATAAGAATAATAATGCCATGACTGCAATAAGCCGTTGTTTCTTATTTAATTTCTTATTGAATCTCTTTATGCCAAATTCTCGCCGGATGAAATCTTCATACTCATATTCGTCATCAAGATCAATGCCGTCCAGATAAGTTTTCTCCGACCAACCGGTCTTCTCATCCGATCCACAGTGAGGACAGGCCCTGGCCTTCATTTTAACCTCTCCACCGCAAATGGGACATGTGAAATACTTCATGCTACTTCTCCACCTCCTTGCTACTGGTGGGTGTGAATCCTCAACAAGAAGGATCAAATAAAATGGGATCTTATTCGAACAGTATTATTCCTTAACGACCAACTTCTTCCCACGATAAACACAAGAAAAACCGGCGATGAGCAGCAGGACAATGGTACTCACCGGCGTATAGGTACAAAGTGCACTGTAACCCAACATGCACGGTTTGCTGGCACCCGCTTGTGGAATAAGTGTTGCTATGGCACCGAGGCTGGCGATAATCGTGATGATCAGAAACAGACCATATCCTTTTTTCTTTTGCGTCATACAGGGTCTCCCTTCATTGTTTCTCCTGTTTTCAAAAAATAGGTGTAATTTTTAATCCCAACTGGATCCCGTAAAAAATTGTTGCTTCTTCTTCCGTAAAAACATGATGGTATTTCCCTTCGATGAATGCTCGAATTCGCTCATTAAAGATGATTTCTATCCCCGGTCCTCCCTGGAGTCCCATCCCACTTTTATCCTTTTCCAGAGCCTCCATTTCGAACATTTGAATATATTTCAGGGTAAAATCCTCATAGGTAATCTTATAAGTGCCGACACCGACTTTTACATAAACGCCAACAAAAAAATCGGGAGGTGTGAAATGTTGTATGAGTTGGAGACCTGCATAGCTTACCTTGGCATTACCATCCCAAATCATCGTCGCATTTTCAACACCAGGAACATCGTATCTATCTTCCTTGACTTACGCGCGATCACACTCAAATTTTTGTAAACCCAAATAGACTTCGATTGCAGTCATCCTCGTAAGATTGTATTCTATTTCCCCTCCAAAACCTATATTTGGCTTATAATAATCTTTCAGGCTCGCAGGTGTCTTCATCACGCCTGCACCTCCGAAACCGGCAATGGATAAACTACCGGCAGTACGCTGGGCCAGGAGAGTTGTTTGGGCTAGAATGAAAAATATCATAGCGTTCAAAATAATTTTCCGAAAATTCATTCAGGCTTCCTTTATATAAGATTGGTTTTGTCAAAAACTAACCACAGAGTCCACAGAGTTTCTTTCTTTTTCTCTGTGAACTCCCTGCCTGCCGCAGGTAGGGAGGCAGGCAGGTGTGGTTTCATGTCTTTCTCTCTTTTTTCATGAAACTTTTGACACTACCATAAGGATTGAAGTTTAGTCATTTTCATCAGCCAAAATCCATACGACTTCATAGAAAACAAAAATTCACCCTCTTTTCCTGGGACGAATATTTTATTCCTTGCACCACTGATCCAGCCAACCGATCACCGTCTCGTGCCATTGGACGGAATTATGGGGCTTGAGTACCCAGTGATTTTCATCCGGAAAATACAGAAACTTACTGGGAATACCAAGTCTTTGCAATGCGTTAAAAGTAGAGATGCCCTGAGTATCCACGACCCGGAAATCGAGTGCTCCATGAACCACCAGCATGGGTGTCTTCCAGTTCTTGACATAATTGACCGGGTTGTGTTTTTCGTATCCTTCAGGATTTGTCCAGGGTGTGCCCATATGATCCCATTCCGGAAACCAGAGTGCTTCGGTATCGAAATAGGCCAGACGCTCATCCAAATTCCCAGCATGATTCACAAAACAACGAAATCGATCCGGCCAGTTACCCGCGATCCAGTTAATCATGAAACCACCGAAAGACGCACCCAGAGCACCCACCCGATCGCCGTCCATCCAGGGGTATCGATCCAATGCAGCTGCCAGTCCCTTTTTGAGATCTTCCAGCGGCTTGCCCCCCCAATCGCCCCGAATGGCATCGCAAAACGCCTGGCCGTATCCCACAGAACCATGAAAATCGACCATCACCACAGCATAACCCGCTCCAGCGTACGCCTGGGGATTCCATCGATAATGGAAATTGTTACCAAAGGAACCCTGGGGACCGCCATGGATGAGAAAAGCCACAGGATACTTTTTATCGGTATCAAAGTCCGCTGGCTTGACGATATAACAGTAGACCGTCTCATCATTCCAGCCGTTGAAAGTGAACTGCTCATAATCTCCCATCCTTGCAGCAGCCACTTTCTTGGCATTCATTTTTGTAATGGGACGCATATTAGAACCGTCGGATTTGACCGAATAGAGTTCAACCGGGGACTTGAGATGGTTCATACCAAACACGATTCGTTTGCCGGCATAACCGGGGGAATAGACCCGTCCTTCCTCAACGACCGTCCTCACTTTCCCGGTCTTCACATCAATGCTGAATAGGGAATTTTGACCGCGATTGGGAGCCGTAGCCAGGATCGTCTTGCTATCCGAAGACCAGCCGATGGAACCGGGCGAGAAATCCCAATCCCCGGTCAAAACCCGTTCCTGACCATCAGGCCAGGAACGAAGGACAATGCGGAAGCGATCGGACTCATATCGCGGTCTTTCCATGGCCAGATAGGCGAGGGTTTTTCCATCAGAAGAAAAAACAGGCATCGTATCCCAGGCATCGTTTTTCTCCGTTAGGCAGTGAGGGGGCTCAGAACCATCGAGGGGGACATGGTACAGATCAAAATCTGTAGACCAGGCTTCCTCTTTGCCCACATCCCGGGCCGTAAAGATCAATCCTTTTCCATCGGGTGTGAAGGTGATCTCTTCCGGCCCGCCAAAGGGCTTGGAAGGCGTATCTGCATCCATGCCTTTCATCACCTTGACCGGTTCCCCCCCCTTGCAGCTCATCACAAAGACATGAGAGCGGCGACCATCTTTCCAGGTGTCCCAATGCCGAATAAAGATCCTATCGAAGAGCACACCGCTGGTTTTTTGTTCCGCTCTTTCATCCAAGGTCTTTTTTGTACAGCCGGGACATCCCTCTTCCGGAAAAACCTCCATGGTCACGGCAAAATGGCCACTATACGGAGAAACGACAAGATTACCCACATCCAAAGGCATTGTGGTGATCTGCTCGGCTTCGCCCCCATCGATGGCAATACGCCAGACCTGGGAAGATTCCGAACGGGTCGATAAAAACCAAACTTTCTTTCCACAACGTGACCAGCGGGGATTGAAATCCCCGGCCGTATGGGAAGTCAAACGTCGCAATCCTTTTCCATTGGTCCCCACGAGCCAGAGATCGGTTCTTCCCCGATTCGCATCCATATCCGTTTGCCTGAGAACGAAAACAATCCATTTTCCGTCGGGTGAAACCTGAGGATCACTGATCCGATCCATTGCCAGCATGTCATGCACACCAAAAGGATGGGTTTCCTCCTTATTTTGGGCACTCACCGTTGCACCGATGATCATGGATAATATAACAAAACACAATGAACAACGCATTGCTCTCTCCTTCATCTAAATACAATGTTTATGGATGGAATGTCTTGCACTAATATATAACGTAAAGTCATTTTTTCAAAGAATTTTTCTTCCCCTATACCACATACCCCTCACCTTCCATGGATGTGAGCTCCTCCTCAATTTTCTTCCTGACATCTTGCGGCATCTC
>CAZYTI010000080.1:3125-10146 GCA_964650065.1 uncultured bacterium | reverse complement strand
GAATTGGTGGTGGTAATTCCTCGAAATTTGGCTTATACAAAGCAAAAGATGGTAATTATTACATTCGTTATGGCAAAGATAAACAAGAACTCTCTGGTGTTGAATTGGCAGAGTATTTTGATAAAATCAAAAGAGGAATTGTTACAGCTCTTAAATTCGCAGAACGTGATGAAATTGAAAAAATAAAAGATTTAAATATCCCTATTTGGAATATGGTGCTGCAGAAAATTTTATCCATCTATTACCCCAACAAATTCATAACAATAGGCGCGCCAGATGTACTTATAGAATGTGCGAGAGATATTAAGATAAAGGATATTGAATTGAGTGCTGAAAATTCAATTCAAATAAATTATGAATGTAAAAAGGCTCTAAGTGCCTTACCCGAATATAAAGATTGGCCTTATGAAAAAATCGGAACATTTATTTGGGAAACTTATTTAGATGACTCAAGGAGAGGTTACTACATTCTTGGCTCAAAGTATGGAAAGCATGCAAATGAAGATGTTTTTCCGAAAATGTTTGAGAAATCAGTTATTGCAACTGGTTTTGCCTCTCAGCTAAATCTGGAAGAATACTATAATAAAAATCATTCTGAAATTACTGAATACCTTAAAGAACAGGGAGAAGAAAATAAATCATATAACGCCCTCAAGTACTTTTTAACATTGAAGGTTGGTGATAGAGTTGCAATTAAAGCTGATGGATCACCTAAAGGTTCTAAGGGCTTTTTATCAATAGTTGGTATAGCTGAAGTGATTGAAAAAGATGGTGAGATATACCATTATGATCCAGATGGATTAGGTCATCTAATCAATGTTGAATTTATTAAAGCCCCCGTTTATAAAGAATTCGAATTGGGAGGTTACGGTAGAACTATACAAAAGTTATCCAAACCAGACCAAATTGATTTAATATTTAAAAGTGATTATGAGGTGATTTCCATTGAAGATTTAAATAGGATTCCAAATGAAGCAAGAGTAATCTACGCATATCTCAAAAAATCTTTAAGCCATCGCGAAATACAAGAAGAAATATTAGGTAAAGATGCACCATCCAGAGGTGGAGGTTTCTTAGCTATGGAAATTCTCCATGGATATGGAATTGAAGGAGACAAAAAAGGGATTTTGAATTCTATGCCTTTCCATGAAGAGTACTCCAATTCATCAGGGAAATATAGAGAGGCATTAGAAATACTTAACAAGTATTATCCTGAATTTTCGATTACTGACAATAAAATAACTGATATGAATTTCCCTTTAAACACCATTCTATACGGCCCTCCTGGTACGGGAAAAACATACAACACAGTTTTAAGAGCTGCTGAAATAATAGAAAATAGAAAGATTGATTCATACAAAGAAGCACTAACAATATTCAAGGAGCACCTTCATGAGAGAATTGAATTCATCACTTTCCATCAAAATTATAGCTATGAGGATTTTATTCAAGGATTAAGACCAGACACTGAAAATGATAAAGAATTAACGTTCGAACGAAAAGATGGTGTTTTTAAAATTATCGCTGGCAGAGCACTGAAAAATTTACTCGGATCGGAACAACCTAGAGTAGTCAATAAACCATTTGAGGAAGTGTTTAATCAATTTATAACCCCACTAGTAGAAGGAGAAATTGAAGAGATTGAGGTGAAAATGAAGAAAGTTTCATACTTCATTACGGCAATCACAAACAAATCAATTGATTTCAGAAAATCTAGTGGGGGAACTGCACACACCCTAAGTGTAAGCACATTGAAAAAAATGTATGAAGCTGAATCTGTGCTTGATATCCAAGGATTGACTTCATACTACTCACCGCTACTTTATAAATTATTAAAAATAGGTAAAGATTCAAAAAGCCATACAGAAGAAGTTAATCGTAAAAATTATGTAATCGTAATTGACGAGATTAATCGGGCAAACATTTCTCGTGTTTTCGGAGAACTAATTACTCTTATTGAACCTGACAAGAGATCTCATGGCACCATACCAATGGAGGCCCGTTTACCATCAGGCGACCCGTTTATTGTACCATCAAATTTATACATCATTGGAACAATGAATACCGCAGACAAATCTATAGCTCTTCTAGATATAGCATTAAGGAGAAGATTTGAATTTGAGGCTATGTATCCCAAATATGAGATTGAAGATAACGAGATATATGATGTAGATATTCTCCAAAAAATTAATGAACAGATCATCAAATCTAAAGGACATGATTTTCAGATAGGTCATGCTTACTTTATGGGAGAAAACAAGGATCTAATTCAAAGAATGAATAAAAAGGTCATTCCACTCCTACTAGAATATTATATGAATGATGAAAAAGAAGTGAAAGGAATTTTATCTATTGCAGGTCTTCAAATTGAAGAAGGTTCCTGGCCATTAAGAATAACTGGAAAAAATGATTAATCTATTTGAATATCAAAATAAAGTAGATATTAAAAACTCATTTGAAGGCATGGAAGGCTTTCTTGATGAAATATGGAATACTCGAGAAAAGGATTCATTCTATTCTGAAAATGGAAACGATAAAATCGAAAGTCAACGATTTTTACAATTTCTTCATAAATCGAATGAGATTAAATCCAACAACTATGTTGGTGTAATTCATTACGGAGGCAACAAAATAAATCTTCTTCCTAAGATTTTTTTTGATTCCAACAAGAACTACTTAACCAATGAAATAAATCAAATTCAAAACCATATTCTATGGTGGTTGAGCTACTGTCGTAAAATCAAATTCCCAAATTATCAGACATCATTAGGCAGTGCAAAAAGCGACTTTTTTGAAGTATTGATTTTTTTATTCTCTAAATACACAAGAGAACTACTAAATAGCTCTATTTACCAGCAGTATGAAGAAGTAAATAGGGAGCTACCCTTTATAAAAGGTCGACTTACTACTAATGAGTATATAAGTGAAAACTTAAGCAAAGGAAAATGGCATAAGTTAAATTGTACCTATGATGCTTTCGTATTTGACAATGAGTTTAATCGAATAATAAAATACGTTACGACTCTATTGTTCAATGTTACTACCAGCCAAGACAATAAGAAAAACTTAAGAGAAATATTATTCATTTTAGATGAAGTTTCTGATGAAAGAGCAACTTCTGTACAATGTGCTAGAATTTCTTTCAATCCAATGCTCGGTGAGTTTGAAACCGTTAGGGATTATTGTCAATTATTTTTAACGAACAGTGTTTCTTTCGACTATAAAAATGACTTAAAGTTGTTTGCTTTCTTGCTGCCAATGGAATACGTTTTTGAGGATTTCATATTCGGATTTATTGAGAAAGAAATAGAATCAATAACGGCTAAAGCTCAAAGAAGCGATACGTACTTAGATGAAGCCAAAACTTTTAATCTAAAACCGGATTTATTTCTAAAAACAGATGATAAATCTCTAATTGCTGATACTAAATATAAAATTGTGTACTCGGATGAATCTGATCCTAAAAAAGGGATTTCTCAAAATGACCTTTATCAAATGCTTGCATATGCGGTAAGATTTGAAGTAGAAGAAATTATCCTCTTCTATCCTAATACTATTAAAGCTATTCAAGAAGATAATACTGAACTTACAATTAAGGACACTTTAGCAAACGGTAAAGAAATATCTGTAAAGGCTTTTCAAATACCCGTGCTTAATAGAGGATTACTCGAAAAAGATTTAGAAACGAATACAAATTTGAGCGAATTGTTTGATTCAATAAAAGAAGAACTGAAAGAAAGAATAGAAAAAATACTGGTGCCAGCATTGTATATGGCGCTTTGAAACGTGCCATAAACTAACCTTAGAATTGAAAAGGAAATGGGTCAAATTTGAGCGGGAATTTTCAAGAACTGAGCGATAGCGAAGTTCCGCTTGCAACGTGTGGTTGGACTAAGTCGGAGACATGTAGCCAATAAATATACTTTATTAAAAAAGTAAGCGAAGCAGGGACTGCGGGCGGGTAGAGCGCTTGGAGGTCAGGGAACAGCTTTTTTAACGGGCAGGGGCTTGTTTGCAGCCTTTGTGAAATATCAAGGTGGACTGGTTGGGAAAGCAAGGTAAACATAATAAAGCATTATACGCAAACGTGTTTAGATGCGTATAATGACCTATTATGTTGGGGCTTGGGCCAGATGAGTGGATGCGGTACCTTGCTGAGGGCGGTTGATATTAAGCAATGGCAAAAAGGAGCAAATGGTGGATGGTGGGAAAGAAAATGCTGTAGGAGGATAGGAGCGGACACACTGTTGGTCACAATATAGGCTGAGCGCCCTTGTGATTTGACTGGACTGGGTTAATGAGCGAGGCAGGGTTCGAGGGCGGGTCGAGCGTCGGGATTGGGGAAAACAGCTTTTATCTCCGGTGTGGGTCGTTTGTAGTATTTGCGGAATATGTGTTCCATGTAGCAATTGCGGAAAACGAACAAAGGTGGTGGTTGGGGAAAAAAGGCTGTAGGAGGCAGGGAGCGGACTGATAAGTGGATACAAATTTGGCTGAGCGAATGGGACTTACTGGATCGGATTAAACGAGGGATGCCAGGACTGTGGGATGGAGGAGCGTTTAGTAACTGTTCCTCAGTAAATATTGTTACGTGAATGCTGAATTATTAATATAATTCATGAGTCGAGTTGCAGCCCTTTTGAGATCGGAGTTTTTATGGACCTAATGGAGGTCAGGCATATGAATAAAAAATCACTCTCAATTTTATCACTCCTCATTATGCTGCCATTAATTCCCACCATTGCTCAACAATCCCGTGGTGTAAAACTGAATTATCTTCCCTCTGGAAAAGCATATTATAATTACCAGGATAGTTGGGCGGTACTCATCGGGATTAATAAATATCACCATTGGCAGGAATTGGATTATGCAGTGAAGGATGCTAAAGCTATAAAGGATTTACTGATAGAGGAATACAACTTTCAAAATGACCACATCACTATTTTAACTGATGGGCAAGCAACGCTCCAAAACATCAAGAGAAGTCTGGGATCTGGACTATCAAACAGAGTCGGTAAAAATGATCGAGTATTGGTTTACTGGGCAGGACACGGACAAACCGTCGACTTGCCCACTGGTGGTGAAAGGGGCTACCTCATCCCCGTCGAAGGGAGCAGAACAGAGCTGTATTCTACATGCTTATCAATGCAGGATATATCAGAGTTGGCGGATATGATTCCAGCGAAACATGTTCTTTTTCTTGTGGATGCTTGTTACAGTGGACTGGCAGCCAACAGACGTGGCGGTCTGCCACCTGAAACAGCCGCTTATCTTGAAAAAATTACACGGGCCAGAGGAAGACAGATCATAACAGCAGGTAGAAGAGACGAAGAAGTCATCGAAGATCCGCGCTGGGGTCATAGTGTTTTCACTTATAAACTCATCGATGGTTTAAAGAATCAATTAGCAGATAACGATGCTGATGGCATCATCACGACGTCTGAGCTTTTTAATTATCTTCAGCGCCGAGTAGTCAGAGAATCTGGGTATCGGCAGACACCTCAATATCGTTTTCTCAGTGGAGACGGCGAATTTGTATTTATCACTAAAAATGCGACCAAACCCGATATAAACATTTTAGGTATGGTGTATGTCCGTACTGAACCATGGTGTCATGTTTTCCTTGACGGGAAAAGGGTCTGTGAAAGCCCTTACCAGATTAAAAATGTTGTTGCCGGTGATCATACAATTATCTTGAGACGGGAGGGTTACAAAGATACGGTAAAACGGTTCACTATTTCAAGAAATAATCGCCGTATCTTGATGTCTGAGATACTCCTAAAGGAATAGGTGGTTTGAATGATTGTCAAAACAAGAAAGCAGCTGTGGGCACCAAGTAATCGAAAAATGAAGCCAGTGGTATATCTACTGATAGCATCGATGTGCATTCTCATTTTTCATGAACCGGTAATCCTATTTGCTCAGCAGTCGGGTAATTATTACTTGCTAAGGGGCATGAGAAAATATAACGATGAATGGGATATCGCGGGAGCGATCATTGACTTGCAAAGAGCACTTTCAACGGGATTGAGTAACAATCAAGATAAAATTCAAGCGTATAAGTATTTGGCATTCTGCCATGCGGAAAACGGGGAAAAGTCCAAGGCAGTGCAGGATTTTAAGAACCTTCTTCTCATTGCACCCTCCTTCCGATTAGATGCAGATTCCTCACCAACACACCTTGTGCCGTTTAATGAAGCACTTGGCAGTAGAGATTACACAATTAATGATATGGAACCACCCGTATTAATAAATATGACCCAGAGTCTTGCATTTTCGGGATCGAGATTTCAAATACGAGTTAAAGTAACGGATAACATTGATGTTGCTCGTGTGACGATTGCTTATAAAACTTATGGTATGGCCGAATTTGTCCGTGCTGATATGGCTAAAGTTGAGAATGACATTTATCAATTTGAGATACGAGAAGCCAGAAAACCTCGAATCTCTTATGCAATTGCGGCTTGGGATAAAGCTGGTAATAGGGGACATTTGACTTCTGTAAGGGGAAGTACACAGATCGTTGAAGTAACGGAAATTGCCAATCTGGCTGGAACCAAGAGCACACCAGGGAAAGCAAAAGAAAGTGGTGGAAACACACTTCTCTGGGTAATATTAGGAGGTGCTGCTGTCGCAGGTGGCATCATTTATTTTACAAAGAGTAGCAATGGCAATGGACAAGATAATGAACCAACAACAGGCACGATATCAATAACAATACCTGGTGATATACAGGAGTAGTGATGTTCAAGTCAATCCTTACATGTGGACTTATAATAGTGCTTTCCTTGACAATGCAATGCGGGATTCTCCAACCCGAAAAGCCCGTCGGTTCATTACGGATTGTTCTGGTTACTGAACAAACAAGCGACAAACTCAAAAAAACACAAGAGGCACTAAGTCAGGTACAGTGTGTAGTTAAAAAAGGATCTGAAACCAAATTCAACGGTAGTCTAACCAAGCAAGGAACATCATTTCATGGAGACATTAGAGGACTTGAGCCAGGTACTAATTATACAGT
>CAZYTI010000080.1:0-3115 GCA_964650065.1 uncultured bacterium | reverse complement strand
TAGCAATGAAATAATTGGTCGAGGATACAAAGCGGGGATAAGTGTGACAGTAGGCGAAACTACCGCCGTCACAATCACATGGATTAAACTTAGGCCCACATTAAGTACCCCGGCCAATGGGGCCACAATTTCAAACAATACCCCCTCTTTCGACTGGAATGACGTGAGTGGTATTTCAGCCTATGAGTTGATTGTTGATAATTCAAACTCTTTCGATAGCCCGGAGATTAACCAGGCCAATTTGCTTAGTTCAAGTTATGCAGCTACCAGCCCACTTACTGCTGGTACATATTATTGGAAAGTACGCTGTAAAGACAGTGAGGGTAATTGGGGAGGATGGTCTGAAGTATTCAGTTTCACAATTACTCTGAATTATACACTTCAAATAACAATTTCACCGTCATCAGGTGGTAGTGTAACCAAGAATCCTGATAAACCATCATACACATTCGGTGAAGAAGTAACATTAACGGCAACGGCGAACACAGGATACAGTTTTATCAGATGGGAAGGAGATGCGAGTGGTACAAATGCAATGATAAAAGTAGCTGTGAACAGTAATAAGAATGTTACTGCTGTATTCGCAACAGGAATAGTAACGGATATTGACGGCAATACATATTTAACGATGAAAATAGGCAATCAAACTTGGATGGCTGAGAACTTGAAAGTGACCCATTATCGCAATGGCGATGCAATAAATAATGTAACCGATGCCACAGAATGGATAAATTTAACAACTGGCGCATATTGTAATTATGATAACAATACCAGTAATGTCGGAACGTATGGCCGTCTATACAACTGGTATGCGGTGAACGACAACCGTAATATTTCACCCGAAGACTGGCATGTACCAACCGATGAGGATTGGAAGGAAATGGAGATGCACCTTGGGATGAGCCAGTCGGAGGCCGATGCATACGAATGGCGTGGAACAGATGAAGGCGGCAAATTAAAAGAAACCGGAATAAACCATTGGAATAGCCCCAACACTGGTGCCACAAACGAAAGCGGTTTTACCGCATTGCCTGGTGGTTTCCGCCATGGCTACGATGGCCACTTCAGCAGTATGGGCAGCAATGCTGACTTTTGGTCTTTTACAGAGGGCGGCAGTAGCAACTCGTGGGGCCGGGGCCTGTATTACAGTAGTTCAAGTGTCGCCCGTAACTACTACTATAAGCCATACGGGTTTTCAGTTCGTTGTGTCAAAGACGAATATCCATATACACCGCCAATAGCCTCATTTAATGTAACACCATTGTCAGGCAATACAAATACACAGTTTTCGTTTGATGCTACCGGTTGTAGTGATAATGAAGATGACATTTCTCAGCTTCAGGTCAGATGGGATTGGGAAAACGACGGTACTTGGGATACTGAGTATTCAACTACCAAAACAGCCGTGCATCAATTTAATTCACCCGATACTTACACAGTTCTGCTTGGAGTCAAGGATACCAGCGGTTTAACAGGCCATACAACAAAAGAGGTTACGGTTTATGAGGCGCCAGAAACAGGAAGCGTCACAGACATAGATGGGAATGTTTATCAGACAGTAAAGATTGGGAATCAGTGGTGGATGATGGAAAATCTGAAGGTTACTAGCTACCGTAACGGCGAAGCCATACCCAACGTGACTGATACCACAGAATGGTATAATCTCACTACCGGTGCCTATTGCTACTATGATAATGATGCTTACAATACAACCATTTATGGCCGCCTTTACAACTGGTATTCTATTAATGATAGTCGTAGCATTGCACCTACAGGCTGGCACGTACCTACAGATGAAGAATGGACAACTGTAATTAATTATCTTGGAGGAGAAAGCGTTGCTGGTGGTAAATTAAAAGAAAACGGAACCACCCATTGGACCAGCCCAAATAACGGAGCCACTAATGAGAGCGGTTTTTCCGCATTGCCTGGAGGTTACCGTCACTTCAGAATGTAGGGTGGGGCCTTGCCCCACCGAATATAGAGGCGCATGAATGTCTGATTATAGACGGATTTTAACAAAGGTGGATATTATTTCTTTACATTTGCATATATGGAAGAAGGGTTTTATTTACCAGGAAAATTGCGAGATCAATATTAAAAAAAGTATGGTTTGAAATAAAATATCATCCGATTGCACTTTACAGCGAAGAATGGTTTAATCAAAAACTCTACCATGCATTTTAATCCGGTAAGAAAGGATTTTGTGAGTAAACCTGAAGATTGGAAATATAGCAGCGCTAGAAGCTGGTATCAGGATGATCATTCTGTAATGACTTTAGACCTTGAGGTTTTGTGAACAACCTTGGACTCAATTCCTGATAAATTATACGCACAGGATGAATATCCTGCGCGATCATGTTACAATTAAAATTTGAGATCATGAAAACAATACTGAAAATTTTTGTTGTTTTTTTATTGTTCAGCCAAATAATTGGATGCGACGATTCAAATCAAAGCGGGGAGCATCAAGCAATACTAAGTGATTCCAGTGTGATTAAGCCATACATTAATCCGCTTTATAAGAATCAAATTGAAAAACAGCAAAAGAAATTATTACGTTATATCAAAAAACATAATATCCCATCGGTTGCAGTAGCCGTGGCTAAAAACGGCGAAATTGTCTGGGAACAAGGTTTGGGAATTGCAAATATTGAAAAAAACATCAGGTCATCTCAGCATATAAGTTATCCTTTGGCTTCCGTATCCAAAAATCTGACAGCAACCGGCATGATGGCGCTTGTTGATAAGGGATTGGTTGACCTTGAAAAGCCTGTGAACAGCTATCTTAATACCAAACTAAAAGTATATCAGGGTCAAGAGATCGATGCAACAGTAAAGCGAGTTTTACTCCACACATCAGGATTGCCCTTGTTTTATTGGGGATTTCAGAAGGATGAAACCAAACTTACACTGGATGAGGTAATAGAAAAGCATGGTATCATTGTATTTCCTCCAGGAGAAAGAACACTTTATTCTAACCTAGGCTACGGCATTATCCAGAGAATAATCGAAAATGTTTCCGGAGAATCATTCTCTGATTATATGAAAGCGAATGTGCTAGATCCTTTACATTTATCCAATACTTTTCTATTTAATTTCGATTCAACACACA
>CAZYTI010000079.1:0-10202 GCA_964650065.1 uncultured bacterium | reverse complement strand
CCACCCGGGGATGCATATTTCTGGCATTGGAAGCGGTACAGTTGTATTTCTCGGGATTGCGGGGAAAAAATCCCACTTCATCCGGAATCCGGGATCTGTCACCCAGGTTGACGATGCTCTTGGAATGGGAGGTTCTCATGACAGTACGGATTAAAACCGGAGTGTCAAATTTTTCAGAAAGTTCCGCCGCCAGGACCACAAAATCTTTGGCTTCCTGGCTGTCGGCCGGCTCAAACAGAGGTATTTTGGTCAGGCGGGCGTACCAGCGGTTATCCTGTTCATTCTGTGAGCTGAACAGACCGGGATCATCTGCTGTCACCACCACCAAAGCGGCCTCGGCCCCCGTGTAGACCGCATACATCAGCGAGTCGGAAAGCACATTGACACCGACTTGTTTGGTAGTGACCAGACAGCGGCGTCCTGAATAGGCAGCTCCGGCACCTGCATCCATGGCCACCTTCTCATTGGTCGACCACTCCGTATATATGTCTTCACCATATTTTTCAGCTATCGTTCTGATAATTTCTGAGCTCGGGGTGCCGGGATAGCCGAGGGCAATCTGAATGCCTGCTTCAAAGGCCCCTCTCGCTATCGCTTCATTTCCCGATAAAATCGCTTTCATCAATAAATCTCCTTACTGTCAAGTATCTATTTTCAAAAACTAACCACAGAGCACACAGAGTTTCTTTCTTTTTCTCTGTGGCCTCTTTGGTTTCATATTTTTCTCTCCTTTTTCATATAACTTTTGACACTAACGTCAAGTATCCTGCTTGAGCACGAGTAACGCATCCACGGCAACAACGCCCTGACCTTCAGACATAATTAAGAGGGGATTGATATCCAGGGCATCTATTCTGCCGGTCCAATCGACAGCCAATCTGCCGACCCGAATGAGCGTATCACTCAACGTTTCCAGATCCCCTCGGGGAGAACCGCGGAATCCTTGTAGCAGTTTACTTCCTTTCGTCTTTTCGATCATTTCTATTGCATCTCCCCTGCTGAGAGGGGGGATGCCAAGAGCCCGGTCCTTGAGGACTTCAACCATGACTCCCCCCAGTCCGAATAAAACTGCAGGGCCGAAATAGGGATCCATCAAGATGCCGACAATGGCCTCTGCAACCGCACCTCCGACCATTTTCTGGCAAAGCACACCATCAATGGAAGCGGAAGCGTTATAAGCCCGGCTATTGGTAAGAATCTCTTCATACGCAGTTTGGACGACCTCTGCATCCCCAAGATTCAGACGGATAATACCCGCCTCGGTCTTGTGCTGAATCTGAGGTGAAACGACCTTCAGAACCACAGGATATCCCATATCCCCGGCAGCCTCACATGCCTCCTCAGCAGTCTGACACAAAACCTCAGGGGCACAGGAAATGCCATAGGCAGCTAACACTTTCTTACTGGTATATTCAGTTAAAACCGGCCGGTTGGAGTCCATATAGGCGTCCACTTTAGGCGGAATCGCTTCGGGCCGCTCCTGTCCTTTTTCATCAAATTCTTTTTTTCTTTTAAAATCTGCATAAAAAAATAAATGCTTTATGGCCCTTAATCCCTCCCGTGTGCCCTGCAACAGAGGCACTTTTCCCTGATCGAGAATCGTGCTGATATCCGGATGGAATCCGACTGAAGGATTGGATATCATCACCACCGGCTTGGCCGTCTCTTGGAAAACCTTTACCGCCGCATTGGCTACAGCGGCGTATTGGTCCACCTGCTTGTGCGCCATGCCCCCCGGTACATCCTGAGAAACGAGAATCAAATCGGCGTTTTCTTCCCGGGCAGCAGCCATTAAGCAAGTCTCATAGGTATCCTCGATTTTTCCAAAACCCCAGGCATCGATGGGATTGTCGATCCCAATATATGGCGGAAGGACTTCCCGGAGCATCTTTTTCCCCTTCTCCGACCAGGCAGGATAGCGAAGGTCCAATCCTTCTCCCAAATCCGCGATGAGGCCAATGACTCCTCCTGAGAGGGTTACTGAAAAAATCCCGTCTCCTTCGGGCAGCCTGTGCAGAAGTTTTGAAAAGAGCTCGGCCGTCTCAAACATCTCATCAAAATCATCGACCCGGATGATTCCCAGCTTTTTAAACAAGGCGTCCTGTACATCATCGGAACCGGCGATGGCGCCTGTATGAGCCACAGTCGCCCTCTGGGCCAATTCAGAGCGGCCGGCCTTAATGAGGATAATCGGTTTCCCCTTAACCCGGGCCCTCTCCGCCAGTTCCGGCAGGCGTTCCGGCCTGCGAAACTGCTCGATGAAGGCGACAATTATCTCCGTCCCCGGATCGTCCAGCATATAGGCAATGAAATCGGTACTGTCGACAACGGCTTCATTCCCGGATGAACAGAGCATACTAAATCCCAGGCCGCGGATACTGTTCGCCACACTGATGGTGAGATAACCGCTTTGGGCAATCATTCCAATTTTTCCCTGTTTGATGAAATCAGGGGCAGGGGCACTATAGGTACCCACATTGGCCTGCGGATGCAAATACCCCACACAGTTGGGTCCACAGAACAGGATATCGTTCTGACGGCAGATTTCCGTCACCTCCTGCTGTAGCAACTTTCCCTCAGGGCCGGCTTCTCCGAATCCATTGGCAAAAGCCCAGCCGGCACGAACACCGATAGAAGCCGCTTCTTTTAAGACCGGGACAACCATATTCCGGTTCAGGAGAATGGCCACCATATCCACCCGGTGTCCTGCATGAGAAATCTCAGTCAGAGAGGGATAACAGGGAAAACCCAGGATTTCCTCATAGCGGGGATTTACAGGGTAGACCTCGCCCTTATATTCCAGCTGAATTAAATTTTCCAACACCTGCCTGCCGGCTCCGACATTTTCCGACGCACCCACGACCGCGATGGAATCAGGAACCAACAGGGGCTTCAAATCGGGGTAGTGATCATTTTTCTTAATCATCTATGAATTCCATACCGGCGTGCGCCATTCCGGAAAACGGGAATCCTCAGCAGTGGCCACTTTATGGTAGATATCGGCAACGGCTCGGGTTATGGGGCCAATCTTGCTGTCACCCACATTCAACCGTTCAACAGATGCCACCGGCATAATTTCCCAGCCTGTGCCGACGAAAAAGATTTCGTCCGCAATATACAATTCGGTGCGATCCACTTCACGCTCAACAACAGGTATATCCAAAACATCCGTTAAAGTTTTATGACCGTATCCCGGGTGATACTCTCCAGGATACTGTTCGTGATTGTCGGTAGAATGACCTGTCCATCCCGGACCATGGCAAGGCAGGCCCCCGGTCCCTCGGTGACCTTTCCATTGGCATCGAGAAGCACGCACCAATCAAATCCGTGGATTGTGGCCTCTATGGCAGCTAAACGGCCGTTATGATAATTTGAAAAACATTTCAAGCGCGGCGGGAACACATTATCTGAAATCCGGGTCCAGGAACTGATACAAACATGCAAAGCCTTATTCATGTCTTTGTAAGATAAAAAGGGCCAGGAATCGATAACCAGCTCCGTCGGTTTGCCCGGCTGAGCTTGCAGAAGTTCCCGAACGATTCCCTTCTGAAAGATAAAGGGACGTATGTATGCATCTTTCCGATATTCATTGATCCGAAGCAGGTCCAAAACCGCTTTTTTCAAATCTTCAATACTGTATTCAAAACCGTATCGGACCATTTTGATTGAGTTGAGAAAACGAGCCATGTGTTCATGCAGACGAAGCACATACAGTTGTTTTTCCTCGTCATTCCAGTAGGCCTTAATCCCCTCAAAGATACCGGCCACGGATGCATGACCCACAGCGCCCACATGAATCGTTGCTTCCTTCCAGGGCATGATTTCGCCGTTTCTCCAGATGTTGGGAGCTATATCGTCTTTATAGATAGTCATGATTTTTTCCTCCTGACTTTGAGATTGCTCTTTCTTCATTTCCCGAAATCATTTATTCCATCGCCTTCTCAAGCGCGTCTCGAACACGGCGGGCCACAATGTTCACCTCATCCTGCAGGATCATCCAGGAGCTGATATGAAATTCGCCACCGGACTGGCCGAAAGAGACAACTTCGATGGAGGGCTCACCGTCTCGCAGACGTTTTTTCAAATCCCTGGGACTGAGCCGTATTTTCGTTTCATCCCAAAGCAGACGAAGGCGCGGCATCTGGTCGGCATGACTGGGTATGAATACTTCTGTTTTTATGCCGGGGACATCTTTCACGTGGTCGCCGATTTGGGCCATCCAAGCCTGTCCCTGTTTCACATCTGCATCGTAATCGCGGTGTAGACTGACCTCCACAGCCACCATCATGGCCAGAAGTTCTTCCTTGCTCACCTTCATACCCCGGCCAATGGTCCCGTCATTGGGCGATGCATTCAAACGCGCGGCTGCAATGAGATCTTTTCGGCCCACAAGAAGTCCGGCGCTGAACGGTCCCTGCAGTCCTTTGCCCCCCGAGAAGCAGGCCAAATCGCATCCCAATTCCATGATCTTCCTCAAATTTTCTGCGGGAGGCACAGTCGTGGCACCGTCCAAGAAAACCGGAATGTCATGATTTTTACCGATGGTGATGAATTCCTTCACTTTGATTTTACCCTTGGGATCGCGGCCATAATAGAAAAGCATCATCCCTGTTTGATCATTGATGGCCCGCTTCAAATCTTCGGCCGACTCTACTTCCACCAGTTTGGCTCCGGCGGTTCGTACAGCCTGTTCATAAGTGTATCGATGGGCCTTCTGAATGATGACTTCATTTCGCATGCCCCGGGTATCCGGCAGTTGACGGATCAGGCCCTCCTCCCCTCTGGTCATGCAGGCGGCCGTTCCCAGCGTAATGGCGGATGAGGCACCGGCTGGAACCATGGCACTCTCGCATCCGATGAGCTTGGCAATGCGCCGTCCTACCGCATCATGAAGATCTTTGTACTTGGCCCGGTGCCGCATGCCGTAACTCATGGCTTCCATGACTTCCGGCCACATTTGAGATCCTGAAAGCGTAGAGTACGGCAATCCGGCATTGATAAATGATTTCACGCCTAACACTTCAAAATAATCTTTGCCGATAATGCTCTCCATCTCTCTGTGGGCGATTTTTTCTACACATGCCATACAGAGCAATATGGACAGGCTTGCATAAAAAACAAGAAATTGCTTTGTCTGTCGGATTTTTTTTAACGGCATGTTTCTCCCTCCAATTGCTAAGATACAAAAATTATCCCTTCCAGCGTCTTGACCGCCGGACCGCTCAATCGAACCGAGGTGATCTCATTTGGGGTGCCACCGATATCTAATATGCCCTGCCCCGGCCTCCCGACAAAATGCCCTTGCTCTGCCACCAGCTTCGGCCCTGGCCTGAGTCTATGGTACACCACATAAGCGCCCATCGCACCAGAGGCTGACCCGGTAAAGGGATCCTCCGCTGTTCCGTAGGGGCTAAACAAACGAGCGTGGGTATCCGCTTTAGAATCAAATCCGCCGATGGAGAACATAAAGGCAGCCTGGACATCCGCTTTCTTGCACAATTCAGCCAGGGTATCCCGGTCCATCCTTACTTTACCCAGGACCTCCACATCGCGGGCAGAGACGATCAAAAATGACACACCCGTGCTCACGACCTGGGGTTGGCAGTCGGATCGCAGATCCGAGACAGCGAGGCCGAAACAAGGTGCGGTCTCCTCAACCGTAAATTGTAGACCAAAAGTAGGTGGCGGTTGTGTCATCACCGCGCACATGGGTTGACCGTCTTGAACGTCGATATCCACGGGCAGTATACCTATCTTGAACTCTAATGTAATACGCGTCACAGGTTCCTGCAACGGAATCATCCCATCCTGCGCCAGCATAAATGACGTGGCAATGGTCGGATGACCGGCAAAAGGCAATTCCATCCGGGGCGTAAAATAGCGGACACAAAAATCAGCCTGTTTCGAGGGTAGGACGAAAGACGTCTCTGAGAGATTGGTCTCCCGTGCGATATCCTGCATCTGCTTATCTGTCAGGCCGGTGGCATCGGGCAGGACAGCACAAGGATTACCGGCAAATGGGACAGTGGTAAAAGCATCGAGATAAACAACCTTGTATTCTTTCATGCTACCTCCCGGCTATGACTTCGATCTCCACCAGGGCTCTCGCGTTTGGAAGGGCTCCCACCTCCACGCAGGAGCGGGCTGGCGGGTCAGCGGTGAAAAAGCTGCGGTAAATCTCGTTCATCTCTTGAAACATTTTCATATCTACAATAAAGACGGTAACCTTGAGCACATTTTCGAAGGCAGTGCCAGCCGACTCCAGCTCACGGCGAATGTTTTCCATCGCCTGCTTTGTCTGGCCTTGAATACCGGACGCAATCTCGCCGGTCTCAGGATTGATTCCGATCAGACCCGAGATAAAGATCAAGTCTCCATAGCCAATGACCTTGGAAAAAGGCATCGTGGGAGACATTGCTTTGGAAATGACTTTTCTTTCTGGCATAATACTATACTCCAAAATTTTGACAGATAATCTGATTGTTTCTATCTGCTTCCTTTTAGGATACAGGAGGTTGGAAACAATAGAGCATCACCAACCCACTCCCTGATTTCAACGGAGCTCAGTTACATGCGATCATGCTTCTATTCGATCTTTTTATACCAGTTTTCAGGAAATTCCTCTGCATGAGGATCGATCATCTGGCCTTCTGGAAAAAGCACATCGATTCCCTGAATCTCGGTAATAAAGATCTCGATGACGCCCTTGACGATGGAGCCATCCAACAGGTGCCCACCTATCGTGGGGACGTCCCAGGCACCTCCGGTCACAAAGTGAATGGCCGGGAATGGCTCTTCTCCCCCACCCTTGACGGGCCTGGGATGGATGATTCCACTCATCGACAGGATCATACTTAAATTCTGGATGGTCATCGCCGACTCGTTGTGCCAGTTATCGGGATTCTTGGTATCCGGCGTCCACACAAGAAACTTGGCGGGTTGAAGACCACCCATAAAAGCTGCATGAATCTTGGCAAATCGAATGTTGTGATCTTTTGCAAACTGCTGGAGTGCCAGGAACACATCGGCTCCGGTGGTCATTCGAATGATAAACTCTCTTCCACGCTGGGCTTCAACTGCGTGGTATTCCAGCGGGTGACTGGCGTCCAATTCCCATTTGTACATATCCTATCTCCTTTAAATTTTTATCACGATAACAATTTGAATTTTGAATCAAGTTTTCCAGTGATTAAACAATGTTTAAGTTATTCTGTTACTGGTTTCTGGCTACTGGTTGCTGGAACATAAATCTTACTGACGCTATCTTTTAATGGGTCTCCTGATTCACCACCCATCTGACTTCCGGATCCAAGAGGACGATGTCGGCGTCCGCTCTGGGAAGCAATGTCCCCTTTTTCGGATACAAGCCGAACTGTTTGCCCGGTGCCGTTGAGACCAGCTCGACGAATCGGAATAGGAATGATAAGTATTTGATTATAAAGTCCATCTCCTGACTCCAATGGACTACTTGGGAGACAGGATAAGATCCCCATTCTTCATGACGAATACGACGTTTTTCAATGCCCGAATATCTTTCAGCGGATTCCCCTCCGTCGCAATGATGTCGGCCGCCATGCCCTTTTGTATGGTTCCACGTTCGTTGTCAATGTCCAGCAGCCGGGCTCCGTTGATGGTCATGGCGCGAAGGATATCAGCCGGGGGAATATTGGCATCGATCCATGTTCCGATCAGGGAGAGCGCCGCGCTTCCCCTTGTATATCCGGGAATATTGGAGATAACGTCCGATCCAAACACCAGGGGAATTCCGATGCGATGGGCGCGCTTTAAGCGGTCGACAATATCGTCGTGAGTCGCCGTGAAGAACTGGTAAATATCCATGATTTCCTGAGTGAGATCCGTGCCGCACAGGGTGACACCGTTCTTCTTGGCCAGCAACAGGGTTTCATCACTCATTTCGAATCCGTGCTCAATGGAAGCCAATCCCGCCTCGGCCGCGTTTCTTGCACCCCGCTCCGTCACACAGTGGGCCGCCACCTTCAGTCCGGCATCGGCTGCTTCCTTGACGATAAATCGGATATCCTCCACCGAGTAAATATAGGGATAATCATCCACAATGATCTTAATCCAGTCGGCACCGAAATGGATATTCTGTCTCAAAGCCTTTCGGAATTCTTCCCGGGTATCGGCAACCAGATAGTCCTGATCGGCAATACCGGGAAATTCGGGATCGAGGATGAACTGACCACCGAAGGGTGCGATGATTTTACCCGAGACCAACAGGGTCGGTCCCGGAACAATCCCCCCCTCGATGGCCCGCTTCAGGGCGACATCGGCAAAATTGCCCGCATTGCCCACGTCCCGTACCGTGGTAAAGCCCGCCTCCAACATCTCCCTGGCATTGGCCACGCCCAGCATGGCCCGGTCAGCTGTGGTCACGGTCAGCGTATGGATGAGGAGTTCATTGCCCACATCTCCTTTGGCATCAAATTTATTGCAAAGATGGGTGTGACAATCGATCAGCCCCGGCAGCACGGTCATGTCAGATAGATCAATGACATGCGCCTCAGAGGGGATTGTAACCTGATTACCGATAGTCTGTATCTTTCCGTCTCGGACGAGTATCACCATATCCCGTTTTGTCGTGTTCGATTCAGGATCGACCAGACGACCGGCTTTAATTGCAGAGACCTGAGAGAATACAATCTGCGTCATTGAAACAACCATGACGAGGAGTATATATCTCTTTTGAATGGACGTTCGTCTCATGATTTCTCCCTCCATATTATATGGTTTTGTCAAAAATTAACCACAGAGCACACAGAGAAATGATTAATATTATGTATGTTACACAATAAAATCTAACCTCCCCTCTGTGACCTCTCAAATATCGTATCGTGTGATATGAGGTTTTCTCCAATATTAAGTAGATTCATAAATTTTTTACCCATCGCTTCTAATTAAATATGCATCTGACTTTATAATGGCCTGTACCACCTCAACTGCTGTCAATTCTACAATCACCTCATTTTCTCTCAGCATATCTATTCGCTCTTTACCGATTTTGTTACTCTTTAAATTCATGCTAACCATTCCGAATTTGTCTTAAAACAGGCGTCTCCGATTTATATCAACACATTAGAAATCATTACTCCGGAAATATCTTTATTAAGATATTCATCTTAACATGATATCACAAGTAGCTATGCCTTAAATGTATTCACCTTTCGAGAACACAGAGTATCTTTCTTTTCTCTGTGGCCTCTGTGGTTTCATGTTTTTCTCTCCTTTTTCATGAAACTTTTGACACTACCTAGTGCTTCATGAAATTCGATAGTTCGTCTCATTTCACTAAAATGCTATTTTTAGCACGCTTGTGTAACAGGATATAGGTTGTTTCTTAAAAATACAAGTCATTTTTTTTAAATTTTCAGCCACAAAGAGATAGGTAAAATAATCTCTGAAATGACTGTGTGAGCTATGTAATATGATCCCACAATCGAAGACCTTTAATGCTCTTGAAGTGATTATCATAGGTCACTATTACAGAGCCAGTCTCAATTGCGTGCGACGCAATCCAAATGTCATTGATGGGAACAGGTGTACCAGCCGTTTTTAAATCGTGTTTTAGCTGACCGAATATTTCAGCCGTTTCCGTGGTTGCATTGAGGACATGAACTGTGGTCCTCTCAACAAATTGGTTTAATAACTCTTTGTTCTCCAACTCTCTGGCACCGCCTTTAAATCCCGCATGTAACTCGCCAATGACGAACACCGACATATGGACGACGTCTGCTTTTGAAATTGCAAAAAGAACCTTCTCATCACCCCGTAACAAATGGCTATAACTACTGGTGTCTATAAGCACTTTTTTCATTCCCAGTCCCCGGGATTAATTCTTTCAAAGTCCTGAATCGAGGATTGAAAAGTATTGAAATCCTCTTCCGACCAAACACCCAGGAAATCTATGAAATCATCCTTGTGGTCCTTCTTATTTTGCGGAGACAATCCAACGGCTTCCTCAAGAAGCGTTTTAATCGTTCTATTCAAACTCAGTCCTTGACGTTTTGCTTTTTCACTAATTTTATCGCTCAATTGGTCTTCCATTCCGTGAATGGTTATTGATTTCATGAATTCCTCCATTCGAACCATTTCTCGATGTGTTATGGTTCACAATATAGTTCAAAAATCTCAAATTGTCAACATTTTTTATGTTCCGAATCCTTCCGAAGGTTCACCTGTTT
>CAZYTI010000078.1:0-10232 GCA_964650065.1 uncultured bacterium | reverse complement strand
TGCGAAGTTAGCGGGACGTACAGTGCTGACGAAGACGGGCACGACCATGGGCACTGTAGCCTATATGTCCCCCGAGCAAACACGGGGAACAGACGTCGACTACCGCACCGACATCTGGGCATTAGGCGTCATGCTGTATGAGATGCTGGCAGGGGAACATCCCTTCAAAGGGGACTATGAGCAGGCTGTTGTGTATTCAATCATGAATGAAGAGCCGGAGCCGGTCACCGATTTGCGCTCAGAGATTCCGATGTCCATGGAGCAAATTGTGACCAAGGCGCTTGAAAAGAATCCGGATAAGCGCTACCAGCAAGTCGAGGAACTGTTAGATGATCTGAAATCTATATCAGCAGGAATAGTACCAGACGAGATCAAAGTCAGACTGAGGAAAGCAAAGCTGCTTAAGAGAAAGAGGGCCATTCTTTATTCAGGCGCAACAGGTTTGATCATCATCATGACTTTGATAGCATTGAGTCTTTTCACGGGTCGTGCTGAGGCCATAGATTCGATTGCTGTCCTGCCGTTCGAGAACCTCACGGGTGATACCGGTCAGGAATATTTTGTCGATGAGTTGATCGGGCAGCTGGGTCAGATCAGTGGGCTGCGGCGGGTCATTTCCCGCACGTCGGTGATGCAATACAAGGAAACGGATAAGTCCTTGTCGGAGATTGCCCGGGAGTTGAACGTGGATGCCGTGGTGGAGGGTACGGTGTATCAGGCAGACGACAGTGTGCGCATTCGATTTCAGTTGATCGATGCACTCCCTGAGGAACAGAACCTCTGGGGACGGACATACGAGCGGGCCAAGACCGATGTATTGGTGATGTACAGCGAAGTGACACGTGCCATTGCAGACGAGATACAAGTCAACCTCACATCGGAAGAAGAGACACGCTTTGCCAGTGCCCGTCAGGTCAATCCTGAGGCCTACGATGCCTATATAAAGGGCCGGTCTCACTGGTACAGTTTGACTTTAGAGGACCTCGAAGCCGCGCTGCAGTACTTCGAATCAGCCTTAGAGATAGATCCGAATTATGCACTGGCCCATACGGGTGTCGCCCTCGTCTGGATAGGACGTTATCAAATGAATTTAGCGCCACGAAACGAGGCAGTCCCCCTCGCAAAGGCGGCGGCGGAGAAAGCAGTGGAGCTGGACAACACGTTAGCGGAAGCTCATTATGCGTTGGCACTCTTCAGAACCTGGAGCGAATGGGACTGGGAGGGGGCGGGGAGAGCGTTCAAGAAAGCCATCGAGCTCAACCCCAACTTTCCGGATGTGCGCGCCTACTACTCCCACTTTCTGTCGCACATGGGGTGCACCGACGAGGCCTTGCCGCACATCGAGCGGGCGCTCGAAATGGATCCCTTCAATGCGCTGTTCCATGGCCTCTACGGGGTGGCCCTTGTGTACCAGAGGCGCTACGACGACGCCATCGCCGCAGCCCGCACCGCGCTGGCCATGAAGCCCAACCAGGGGGTTGCCCGCACCGCACTGCAGTACGGTCTCATAATGAATGGGATGCGCGACGAGCAGCTGGCCATTCAGCGGGCGCGAATCGCTCTCGACCCCGAGCGCGTGGCGGCGTTCGAGCGGGGTCTCGAAGAAGGCGGCTACGAGGGCGCACAGCGGGGCATCGCGGACGTCCTGGCAGCACGGTATGGGAAGCCCGGTAAGTGGGTATTCAGGGCCAAGGTCATCGCCCTTCGTTATCTTGAAGCAGGCGACTACGACCGGGCCATCGACTGGCTCGAGAAGGGCTACGAGGATCACGATCCCAACATGCCCTACATCGGCGAGCCCCTCTTCTACGATCCCTTGCGATCCTACCCTCGCTACCAGGACCTGCTGCGCCGGATGAACTTGCCGACTGAGGAATGAAGAGCAGAGTTAGAAAAGGCTTGAAAGAAAAAGGTATCGAACGATACGAGAAGTTCCTCGACATGTTTATAGCCTGAGGATAAATAATACGAGCGAACTCCGTAGGAGTGAAATGAAAATGTAGCTCAACGAGGTTGCAAGAAAAAATCCGATCCAATTTGAAGATAACCGGCCGATTACGACGGTCACTCCTACGGAGTTCCTGTTCGTGTAATAGTAGCTATAAACATTTCACCCCTAACGGGGTTTATGAATGCGGTTTTGAATTTACATGAATCTTAAACTAAAAGAGTCTGGATAATGATTGGTAAAACCATTTCGCATCATAAAATCATTAAAAAAATTGGCGAGGGCGGGATGCTTTCAATATTTTATTAAACTATTGAGAAATTGATCGATAATAAATTTCGATTATATGTTCGAGATAGAAATCAAATTTTACAAATAAAAAAGCCCTGTTTTCTAAAGGGCTTTTTTATTTGTAAAATTGTCGGGGCGGAGAGATTTGAACTCTCGACCTCATGCTCCCGAAGCATGCGCGCTAACCGGACTGCGCTACGCCCCGAATGTTTAAAAGATGTATTTAATGACCACGAATCCCCCTATGAGAAGGATGACAAATACGATCGAGAGCAGATTGAAATACTTCTCGATGGTATGCTTAATTTTTTCACCAAAGAAATAGATTAAAGTTCCCACGGCAAAGAACCGAATACTGCGGCCCAGGATGGAGGCGATCATGAATATGCCAAAATCGGCCCCGGAGGCTCCGGCGGATATGGTGAACACCTTGTAAGGAATTGGTGTGACGGCCGCTGTCAGAACCGCCCAGAAGTTATATTTGTTGAATGTCTCAAAAAGCTGTTGGAAGAGTTCCTCTGCATGGTAGAAGTGGATGATCTTCCAGCCGACAGTCTCCATGAGTCCGATGCCGATATAGTACCCCAGGATACCCCCGATAACCGAGGCACCCATGGTGATGGATGCGTAGAAGTAGGATCGTTTGGGTATGGATATGGCCAGGGCAATGAGAAGCACATCGGGCGGTACGGGGAAGAAGGACGATTCGGCAAAGGCCAGCAGAATGAGTGCCAGGGTACCGTAGGGTGTTTCCGCCCAGTGGAGCACCCAGTCATAGAGGCGCCGTATGATGTTTCGTTTTTTGGGGACGGCGATGTCTGCTGCCGTGGTTTGGGTTTCGGTCATTTCTTTTCCGTTTTAAAACAAGGATATGCCACGAAGACACCAAGACTCAAAGAAAATAAAGACTAGAAAAAATTTATTATTACATATATTCTTGGTGTCTTTGTGTTTTAGTGGCCTTTTTTTGTTTAGAATCAATCTCTTGATTAACTATCAATTTCAAAATCATCCTGCAAAACCGCATCGTATCCTGGAACCGTCTGATATGACTCCCTGTATTGCGATAAGGTACGGTGATGGGGCAGGGGGCGAATGTGAATCCTTGTTTGACGGCCTTGATGAGGAGTTCACTCTCAAGCTCGAAACGGCTGGAAAACAGGGAGAGATTTTTCAGGACATCGGAACGAATGAGCCGGTATCCGCATTGCGTGTCGGGGATCCATTTCCCACTGACCGCAGAGACGATCAGGGAGCTTAGACGATTGGAACAGATGCGGTCGAAGGGCATTTCTCCGGTACGGTATTGCCGCGTACCTAACACCAGGTCGCAGTCCTGCGATTCCATGATGGACATGAAATTCGGAATGTAAGCGGGATCGTGCTGCCCGTCGCCGTCCAGGGTGATCACGCCGTCCAGGTTGTGTTTCAGCGCCTCCTGAAAACCACGCTTCAACGCTTCTCCTTTTCCTCGATTTTCCGTATGTTTGAAAAGCGTCACGCCCAGGGAGGCGGCCACGTCTGCGGTCGCATCCGTCGAGCCATCATCCACCACAAAGAGTCGTTCTTTGGGGACGAATAATAGGGATTTTGAAAGAACGGTCCGGAGCCCTTCGCCCGTATTATAGGCAGGAATAACGATTCCGATATGCATTACGGTCGCACGGCTCCATCCAACGGTTATTAAAAAAGAGTCGGTTTATAACAAATCCTATAACCAACTCTTATATTGAAGTCTAAGTATAATAATTTTTAATTAAATATGCAATTTTTTTTTGCCACAGATCACTTTAATGATCACATTATAGCGAGGAATAATTAAATTTGTAATCTGACAATATGTGTGATCTGTGGCAAAAAAAAGTTAATAGCGTCTGATGCCCGTACTCAACTCCATCTTCAGATCATCCGAGATGTCATTCAAATATTTAATCAGCATGTCGGACATGGGTACCACGGTAAACTCCTCGGTGTCCTGGAAGCGTACCTGGGTCTCGGCACGAACGCGTACGTTGTACAGATCTGTTCCTACCCTCGTACGAGGAGTTGCCGTGACTGTCAGACGGGTTCTGGCGTCCACGATGCCCAGATCGATTTCATCATCGAAGGGCTGACGATAGCGCCAATCGGTCTCATAATAGATCTGCTCAAAGGATTCTTCCTGTCTCACCACCACGTAGTTAAACTTGTTGAGAATTCGAACGGTTTTTGTCTTCATGTCCAGAGGGTAGGCCGTGCCCACATTACGATTGTAGTTCGTAGGATTGGTCCGCGGTTTCCCCGAAGAGGCACATCCCAGTAAGATTCCGATGGCAAGGAGAATAATGATAACGCCGATGTACTTTTTCAACATGATGTTACTCCCCAATGTGATATTTTTCATAGTATACGATGATTAGCTGTTTTAGTTGACATTTTCTAAACAAAGCGCAAGTTATCGTGGAGCGAGGAGCGTAGAGCGATGAAATAATTACACTCTGCGTTCGATGAGCGCTTTGTTTAGAATAAGAAAGGCCATCACGATATGCTCGGATGGCCTTTCAATTTTACCGACCACTCAGATGATGATTCTGAGAGATCGAACGCTTAATGGGTGATGGGGTACAGTGGATCGGCCGCCCGTTTGGGAGCCGCACTACCTGCTGCGCCGCCAAAAGTATAGTTCTCTTCCAGGAGAATTTCCAACTCCTGGCCGGGTACCGGCCAGTGGAGTGGAGTGCCCGACATGAGCTCGCCCCAGCCTCTTCTCTGGCAATAACCCGTGCCTGCGGTCACACAGAAATTCTCGATGAACATCTCGTGTTTGTACATACCCCAGAGGGTGTTGGCGAAATGTTTGTCGTTGATGGAACCTGCCGGATCACCCGCTCCGGCCGGAGGCAGTTCACCGTTCGTCACGCGGGTATTGTTGATGAGATCGGCAATGGTCGCAGCACTGCCGCCGGTGTGAAGGAGTCCTTCCGCCTTGAGTAGATCCAGCTCTGATACCATGAAGATATACATGGGACCGACATAACCGGCATCCAGATGGGGATAGCGGTTGAGCTTATAGGCCGAGAAGTGATAGGTCCCGCGATCGGCACGGTGTCTGGGGGTTCCCTCATAGGAAAAATATGTACCATCGGATTCTTCCTGGGGCGTCTCGGCATCACCCAGACCGGTGATCCGACGATCGTCCGTGGTGATCAGGAAGTGCATCCGTTCTTCCAGGGGTGTGGCCAGCCAGGCATCGTAATTCCCGGAAAGATCGGCGGGCCCGAGGGCATTGTTGTCGGCCCGGCACCAGACGTGGTGCTGGGTATGACCCTGGAGACGGCACCACCAGTAGTCACCGTCACCGATGAGTACGAAGTCTTCGGTGATACCCTGATCGCAGTGGTTCATGATGGCGTTCCAGTCTGCCCCGGCCCGGTCGGCGGGCGTTCGAGCTTCCCATGCCATGAAACGGGCGATGTAGGAATGGCACAGTTGAGCCAAGTACTCGTTTGTGCAGGCCAGTCCGGCCATCCACGTGTCGGGAAGAGCGAAGTCATTGGCATTGCAGATCTCGATGCAGGCTTCCAGCATGTCGATGGCTGCATCCATCACATCGGTATAGGGTGAGAATGTGAGGACATCGGTATTGATGTCCACGGTCTCGTCATAGATGAAGGCCTTGTCGAAATTGATGGCCAGCCAGCCGTGACAGAGCCCCTGGACCCATTTGGCAAAGGCATTCACCATGGGCGTGTTATCACCGAAAAAGGCCGGATCTCCGGCAATGGCAATGAGTCCGTCGTTTGCCGAGGAGATGCCTGCATAGGAGTTATACCAGGGATCCTGATTGAAGCCCCTGTACCCGTAAGCAGGACTGTTGTCGTATTCGAAACGGGGTTCCCAGGACGCGTTGCGCATGTGCCAATTGCCCCAGGACGAGGTGATCTCATCCCCGGCCGTGCTCATGGCCATGCCCGGATAACTCTTCTGCATGACGCCGAAGATCTCCATATAGGAACCTGCTACGAGTGCCATGAGGTCATCCGGAGAGGCCAGGGCCCGGTTTTTGTCCGGCGCGTTCTGGTTCTCCACGACAAAGTGATCTTTGGAACAGCCTGCGATCGTCAGAATGAACAGCAGACACAGGCTGACACGGATGAGCAAATTTATTCCTTTCATATTGAATCCTCCAAATCTCTTATCGTTTACGATGCCTTAAAATTCGAATTCGAAGATACCGGTGATGGTACGATACTGGGGATATCCAAAACCGTCGTATCTGTATGTCGTGGCATCGCCTGAACCGACTTCCGGATCCCAGCCGCTGTAGTTGGTAAAGGTGAGTACATTACGTCCCACCAGACCGAAGGTGAGGCGGTGGAAGACCTGCCCCAGAAATCCCAATTGAGCGCGGTCCAGGGTGTATTGCAGAGAGACTTCCCGCAATTTCAGATAGGTCCCGTCTTCCACGAAGTGGCTGCTGGTCGCATTCACATCGTAGAGTTCTGCGTAGTAGTCGTAGGTTTTTTTCAGCCCATCCGGTTTTCCGGACTGGTCGTTGTCCCCGTGACGCAGTTCACGATAGGGCCACTGGCGGGTGTTGTTGTAGATTTCTCCACCGATCTGGGCATCCAGGAGCACATAGGCCTTGAATCCCTTCCAGCGGAAGGTGGTGTTGAAACCCATGCTGAAATCGGGGATCACGGTTCCGATCTTGTGGAAATCACCGTCTTCTTCGGTTTTATACTTGAGGGGGATTCCCCACTTCACATCGCCGTCACCGTCGCCGTCCAGGTCGACCATGGTGCCCCACAGGTCTTTGGCGAGACCGTCCTCGTATGTATTGCCCGTTCCCACAGCCACCAGGTAACCGTCGTCGTTGACGGCGAACTGACCGGCATAGGTGTTGTATCCGCCTGTGGTGGCCTCGTCTGCCGAGGAGGCACCGGCCAGGTGGTCGGTAAGCTGACCCGTTTCGGTCATGAAGAGATGACCGTACATGGACCCGAATTCTTCGTCTTTCCGGATGTAGAAGGCGTTCCCGGGACCGGTCCGGTATGCGGGTCTGTCCAATTCCGTGATCTTAGACCGCGATCGATCGAAGACGAGTCCGGCCGACCAGCTCATGTCCCGGCCCGTGAGGATAAAGGCATTCAACGCGGCTTCGATGGTATTGGCCTCGACAGTACCGGCATTCTGGTACTGGTTGCTGAATCCGTAGTATCCGGCCAGGGGTATATTCAAGAGTTGATCTTTGGTGGTATTGAACGCGTAGGTCACATCCAGGGAGAAGCGATCCAGGAAGGCGACCTCCAGCCCGAGCTCCTGCTCGATGGAGAAGGAGGGTTTCAGGAGGGCATTACCCAGGGTCCCTTTGGAGACGATTCCCGAAGCCACGGAAAAGGTCTCGTACTGGTAACCAAAACCGGGACGCGATCCCGCGGTTCCGTAGGAGTAGCGGAGCTTGAATTCGGTGATGGCATCGGAAAACCAGAAAGATTCCTGGCTCACACGCCAGGCCGCGCTTCCGCGGTAGTAGGTATGCCAGCGTTCCTCTTCACCGAACAGCGAGCTTTGATCCAGGCGGAGTAAGAGATCCAGGACATATCGTTCCCTGAATTCCAGGTTGGTGATGAAGTAGTAACCCATGGCGCGTACGTCCCGCAGCGTCGAGTTGAGTTGTTTGTCTCCTTCGACCACGGAGAAATCCCGCACACCGGCCACACCCAGATTGTCACCGCGGGCATAGGTGTAGTCGTAATGGGAGTTCTCGTACAGGGCACGGACCTTGGTCTTGGTGAAGAGGTCACCGAAGTTTTTGTAAACCGAGGCCGTGATCCCTGCATTGATGGCCTGGTCGTATGCATTGCTTTTGATGTAACGACCTAACTCTAAACCGATGGCATCGATGTGCTTATATCCCTTTTTGTAGTACTGGCCGCTGTTCCGGTCGGACCGGTCGTAACTGAAGTTCCCTTCCAGGTTGAACCAGGTTACCGGAGCCCAGCGCATGGTAAAGCTCCCCATGATTCTCTGTCGATCATCCCACTCATCTGCATACCTCAGGGCATAGAGGGGATTCTCTTCCAGGGTTCTTGCATCGGGCTGGATGATGTATTCACCGTCGTCGGCCAATGCTTCGAGATTGACATTGGGATTGATGAACATGAGACTGTAGAAAGGATTCACCGCTGTCTGGGGATCGTCTCTTTTGGAGTTGGCATAATAGGTACTCACCGAGAGATTGAGTCCTTCCCGGACCTTGTGATCCAGATTGAGGCGGACATTCTTACGATTATATCCGTCCAGGAATTGCATGATGCCAGTCTCGTTGAGGTTGCTCAGGGCGATGTGGTAGTTGGTGTTGACCGAGTGCTGACTCAGGGTGATGGTGTTGGTGTAGAAGGCCCCGGGATTGAAATACATATCGAAGTGGTCGTACTGTGTACCCGGGAAGGGATTGTCCTGCATGTGGTCTTCGTCGATCACGGACTCTCCGTAATCCACCACATTGCCGTCGGCATCGACGAACTCGGTCTGGCTGGCGTTCATCTTGTAGAAGTGGTGCTTGTTCAACGGCACCTCGGTGTGCACCTGGTTGAAGCCGTATTCGTTCCGCACTTTGATGCGGGTTTCACCCAGGCCCAGAGTGTTGCCCCGTTTGGTCCTGATCTGGATGACGCCGTTGGCGGCGCGGGAGCCGTAGAGAGAAGCGGCTGCGGGACCCTTGACGATCTCGATGGATTCAAGATCCAGGGCATCGATGTCGACCTGATTGGCGCCCAGGATCACCCCATCCACGATGTAGAGGGGACTGTTGCCTACCAGGAGCTGGTTGGCCGAACGCATGCGTACGGAAAGGCCGTCGCCGGGACGACCGCTTCCCTTGACGATGCTGACACCGGCCACCTTACCCTGAAGTCCCTGTACGGCAGAGACCGCGGGGACCATCTCGACCTGTTCCTTGGAGACCCGGTCCACGGTAAAGGGGAGCATGACCTTGGGTGTTTCCTCGGCCACACCGGTGACCACAACGGCGTCCATTTCCAGGACGTCCATGGACAGTTCAAAATTGATGGTTTGCGTACCGGGTGAGAGGGTGAGGTTTTGTGTCTGGGTGTGGTAACCGATGAACCGTGCCAGAAGCACGACCTGACTTCCGGTCATGTATTTTTCCGGAACGGTGAACCGGAAATTCCCACCCATGTCGGCGGCTGCACCTAAATCGTAATCGCCTAACACGATGTTGGCGCCGGGCAGGGCATTACCGTCGGTGTCCGTGATCTTTCCCGCTACGATCAAACCTCTCTCTTGTCCAAAACCCGTGAGTAATGGAAACAGGATGAGTGTCAAGGACAAGATAGAAATAAAGAGTCTTTTCATCACTTTCTCCTCCAATTTAATGAGAATTCAAAATACTTCAAACAAAGCGAACCGCTTTGACGTTGTTATCATCACCTCCTTTCCAAAGGCATAACCCAGTATTAATTCGGGTCTTGATCTATGGTCTTGGATATTAACAATCATCTCATAGAAGTAAACAATACATAAATCAATACCATCCCCATGCATGTTATGAACCCTACGCATACGGTTTATAAATGATCACTTTTTCAAGCTTTTAGTGTCATTGGGATTAGATTATCTCTCTCCCTCCGAAAGTTAGAGATAATCCTCTAAATGAATCGATAGCTTAGACGTACTAAGTTATTATTAATTGGGAATATATATTTACATTCTTCTCTCAATGAAAATTAAAAATTTTATTCGTCATTGTCAAGTAATTTTTTTGATAAAAAATTCTTTCAAGGAAATTTTTATCTAAAAAAAATGTGTCAAATTTTTCAGACAAAACCCGACCGCTATCGAGGAGACGATCTGGTTGAGGGGAAAATCGATAAAACAGAAATTAACTTCTCGGAAATACACGCTGAATATAAAACAGAAACAAGAAACCTGAAAAGAATTTTTTATTTTTCAAATAATTCTTATAGGCTACTAACGCCACTAATTATGT
>CAZYTI010000077.1:0-10237 GCA_964650065.1 uncultured bacterium | reverse complement strand
GGAGTGATTCCGCCGACCAGGCGTTTTGCGACGGACTGGTCGAGATGTTCACCCAACATCTCATGGATATCGAACCGTTTCAAAAGAAGCTTTGGGTATTACCCCAAGATGAAGTTCGGGCAGCTGAAATGAGAACGCCGACCCAGGCTGGGCATGAATTCATGGTCGACTGGGCCGTCACAGGAAGCATGGAACGCAATAGTGACGTACTTCGTTTGGTATTGAACGTTTTTGATACCAGGACGCTGAAGAAGGTAGCGCCGTCAATAGAGCTCAAAGATCCCATCGCCAATCTTTCCACATGGCAGAATGATGCCCTCATCGGGCTATGTCAATTGCTGGATTTGGACTTCTCGATTATTGAAAGAAAAGCTCCTGCGAATTGGGGTACTGCATTGCCCAGTGCTTATGAGTCCTACATCAAAGGGTGTGGTTATTTACAACGTCATGATCAGGAAAAAAACCTTCAGACAGCCGTCGACTTATTTAAGTATGCGGTGGATCAGGATCCCTATTATGCCCTCGCCCTTACAGGATTAGGGAGGGCGTATTGGTATAAGTACCAGCTGAGCAAATATCAACAGCATTTCGATCAAGCGGAGTCATACCTCAAGCAGGCGTTTCATATAGATACCCAGCTCGCGGATATTTCTTATACGCTTGGATACATATATTTTAATACAGGCCGATATGATGATGCAATTTTGCATTTTCATCAGACAATTCGTTTGGTACCTAAACATTTTGATGCGACAATTTACCTTGCATGGGCATACGAGTTAAAGGGTGAAATTTCGGATGCAGAAGATACATATGAAAATGCTATTGATTTAAAACCCTATTACTGGAGGGGATACCAGAATCTGGGTGTTTTTTATTTCCAACAAGGCAGGCTAGATAAAACGGCAAAGATGTTTCTGAAAGTGACTAATCTCAGACCGGATTACATTGATGGCTTGAATAATCTGGGGGCAATATATTATAGGTTAGGTCATTATGATGAAGCTGCCGATGCTTTTTTGAAGTCAATTACCATTCAGCCCAATTACGATGCATATTCCAATCTGGGTACAATTTATTTCTACCAAAGGCGTTATATCGAGGCGACGAATAATTACGAAGAGGCCATCCGATTGGGTGCGAAAGACTATATAATTTTTGGGAATCTGGCAGACAGCTATCGATATGATTCTGAGAATACAGAAAAAGTAAAAAAGACATACAGACTGGCGATTCGATCTGTGGAAGAGGCGTTATCCATAAATCCAAGAAACGCCCAGGATCGGGCATGCCTTGCGATGTATTATGCGAAATCGGGTATTGGTGATAGCGCGTTAGTCGAAATTACAAATGCGTACGAGCTTGCCCCCAATGATTTCGATGTGCTTCGTAAAACCATCATCGTGTATGAGCTGTCAAACGAGCGCGACAAGGCCATTGACATGTTGGGTCAATATATGGGTCTCAATGGTCCCATGGATGAAATTGAGAGAGATCCGGACCTCGCCGGTCTGCGCCAGGATTCACGTTATCAGAAATTGATCAAATGATGAATGATCCAATAGGTATTATACCGATATTTTTCAGAACCCATTTTAATTTTCGGGTTCGAATCTTGAAGAATAAAAAATAGGAGGAATGTTCTCATGCCAAGTATGACCATAACACCTTCAAAGCCGATAACTCATGAAGTAACAATTACCGTTGACGCAAATGGTAATTTTTCTTATGTAAATCCTCTCATCTCAGTAAATCCTGGGGATATCATTCGCTGGGTATGTACAAACGAGGTGCCGTTCGCTATTCATATCGGTTGGGATTCGCCCTTGGATAGATTTAGATACCACTCGGATGGTGCACCGATTCGTGCTACTGTCCCGACTCCGACAGTGACAAAACCATACCGCGGTTTTCCCGGATATTTTAGATATATGGTTGCTGTTTATTACAATGGTAAAATCTGGACCGATGATCCTGAAATAATCGTGCGACGTTCACCCTGATCTAAAGAGCAGTTTGAAAGCGATCGTATTGCGGGAATACTTCACTGAATAGAGGATTTCCGACGCAACCCAACTGATTGGCGGCGATTTTCATGAAGTGTTCCTGGTCAAGAGAATTGCATCCTTTTTTAGATTTGGATTATTATTTTCGACTGGATATCGAACTGAAAGTCCTGTCTGAATGAATTAAATGTTATGGTGACCTATTGGTTGAAAACGAAGTCATATTCTCATCTTAGCCGATTTTTTCTTGCTTTCCTCCTAATAATCATTTATACTTTAGTTTATAACCTATCCGAAAATTAACATCTGATAACCGCGACTCAGAAGCCAATGGTCTGACGTACCCGAAACCTCTTGGGGAGAGGTGAAGAGTGACATAGAGGATAATTGGAATGGAACAGATTCGCGTTAAAATAGCCGATTTGGTAGAATATCCGATATTCTGCAATTCGGCTTTTTGCTATTGTAGCATGATACAATGTCGTTAAGGAAAACACTCCGGATAATTAGCGGCCCAATGGTTAAACAGTAATAAATTTCGAAGGGGAACGAAAAATGGCAAGCAAAGCAGGAGTCGGATTCAGTGAGAATCCGAAATCCAAAGAAGCCGGCGTGGAAGCGGCAAAAGCGGCTATGGGTGAGGCCGGCATTGAGAATTGCGACCTGGCGATGATGTTTTCCACATCGAAACATGATCCGGCCCAATTGCGGGACGGCGTACGTTCTGTGATTGGACCCCATGCAAGGCTCATCGGGGGGTATTCCAACGGGATTATTACGAATGATAAATTGGGATATGACGGTTTTGAGATGGGTGTGGCGGTTCTGTCATCGGATACGGTCAGGGTGGACATGTTCGTGGAAGGCGGGTTGGTAAATAATGAGTTCAATGTGGGCGCTGCCCTGGGAAATCAGGTGAAGGGCAAGGATTATCTGGGCAAGCCCAACATCCTGCTCATGTATGATTTCGTGAAGGAAAAGCCACCGGAGGGGATGTCCTGGAACATCAACTGGGCGACGCCGCTCCTGGAAGGTATGGGACAATCCCTCGGAGACTGGCCCCCGGCAGCGGGTTTGGCCATGATGGGGGATTGGCAATCCAGTCCGACCTATCAATGGTTCGATGACCGGATCGAGCGTCATACTGCCATGGCCCTGGTCCTCTCCGGGGGTGTGCAAATGGATACACTCATCATGCACGGCTGTAAACCGTTGAGCGATTATCGTGTCATCACCAAAGCCGATCAGAATATCGTACTGGAAATCGACGGGAAGCCGGCCATGGACGTGGTCGCCGATATGCTGGGTCCTGACCGATTCAAGGAGTGGCTGGATTATCCCTTCTTCATCATTCTGGGTGTCAACAGAGGCGAGAAATTCGGTGAATTCAAAGAAGACAACTACGCCAACCGGTTGATCGCCGGTGTGGACAAGGATCGCAAGGGATTGATTATGTTTGAACCCGATCTGAAAGTCGGCACCGAGGTGCAACTCATGCGGCGCAGTTTTTCCGACTTCGAATATGTAAGGCAGCGTTCAGAGGAAATGCTCAAGCGTACCGAAGGTAGAAATCCTTTCTTTTGTTTTTATATCGACTGTGCCGGACGTGCCAGTGCCTACAGTGGTACGGAAGGAGAAGAGGCCGCAGAAGTCCAAAAGATCATTGGTTCCAAGATGCCACTATTGGGTGTGTATTCGGGAGTCGAAATTGCAAAGGTTGGGGATGTAATGCAGCCATGTGTTTTTACAGGTGTACTATGCGTTTTCAGCGAAGGAGGTGAAAATCCATGATCAGAGTAATGGTACTTTATCCACGGACAGAGGGTGCTCGATTCGATCACGAGTATTACGAAGGGAAGCACATGCCCTTTCTTCGTGAGAAGCTCGAGCCTCTGGGCATGATTAGAGCCGAAGTAGACAGGGGCCTTCCCAGCGGTCCCGATCAACCTGCTTCATTCGTGGCAGTGGCTCATTTGATCTTCGAGACACCCGAGCAGTTCCAGCAGGCTTTGGAATCAGTCGGTGATGAGATTATGGCAGATATTCCCAACTACACCGACATCCAATTTCAGCTTCAAGTCAGTGAAATGATTGAGTGATCTTTAATCCCGATCCAGCAGACGCTGGATCGGGATTATGATCTAAAAAACGTTGATTCTAAAAGTTTTGGATCCACCTTCTATCGTGTGTTTTGATCGCGCTGTTGGCGCGCCTATGGACGATTACTTATAGGCGGAGTGGCCTCTCGTCGATCACCGTCCATTTTATAGAGACAGAATAGTGCTATAGGTCGGAGGTAAAATATATGGCGACTAAAGTTGGCGTTGGATTCAGTGAATTTAAGGAGGAGAATTACGTCAATCGTCTGATCAGCGGTGTGGATCAGAAGCGTGGTGGTTTGATCATGTTTGAACCCGACCTGCAAGCAGGAACCGAAGTGCAGCTCATGCGGCGCAGCTTCTCAGACTTCGAATATGTCAGGGAACGCTCAGAGGAAATACTAAGGCGTACCGAAGGCGGAAATCCCTTCTTTTGTTTGTATATTGATTGTGGTGGACGAGCCAGCGGATACAGCGGGACAGAAGGAGAAGAGGCAGAGGTAGTCCAAGAAATCATCGGCTCCAAAATGCCGTTATTAGGCGTGTATTCGGGAACTGAGATCGCTAACGTGGGAGGTGAAATGCAAGCATGTGTATTTACCGGGGTGCTCTGTGTGTTCAGTGAATGATGGTCCATAATATTGTATCATAAGATCAATTAAAAAATAGTGGAGGAACCGATAATGGCAACAAAGGCGGGTGTCGGATACAGTGAGAATCCAAAATCCAGGGAGGCCGGTATCGAGGCTGCCGGGGCAGCCATGGCGAAAGCCGGGGTGGATGTGTGCCATCTGGCGATTATGTGCTCCACATCGAGGCACGACCCTGCCGAATTACGTGATGGCGTTCGTTCTGTGATTGGTCCGGAAGCACGACTCATCGGCGGTTATGCAATCGGTGCCATCACCCAAGATCGATTGGGGTATGATGGTTATCAAGTCGGTGTGGCGGTTATTTCGTCGAATTCAATGAAGATTGATATGTTTATTGAAAAAGGATTGCGAAATAATGAATTCAATGTCGGTGTCGCATTGGGCAATCAGATAATGGGTAGAGCGTATGATGGCACTCCTAACATTCTGCTCATGTATGATAGTGTTAAAGACAAACCTCCTGAAGGGATGGTGTTCAACATGAATTTGGCCACGCCTTTGCTCGAGGGCATGGAGAAATCCCTGGGACCCTGGCCTCCGGTCGCTGGAGTCGGAATGTTAGGAGATTGGCAGAGCAATCCGACTTATCAATGGTTCGATGATGGCATCGAACAACAGACAGCCATGGCGCTGGTACTCCACGGGGGCGTGCGTATGGATACCATCATCATGCACGGATGCAAGCCATCCAGTGATTACCATATAATTACCAAGGCAGAAAGTAACGTCGTCCTGGAAATCGACGGCAAGCGGGCAGTTGATGCTGTGGCAGAGCTTCTGGGTGATGCCTTCAAAAGTTGGGAGGAATACCCGTTTTTTGTGACCCTCGGTCTCAATAAGGGAGACAGGTTTGGTGAATTCAAGGAAGAAGCATACGCCAACCGGTTGGTTTGCGGTGTCGATAAAGAGCGGGGTGGATTGATCATGTTTGAGCCCGACCTGAAGGCGGGTTCAGAGGTCCAATTGATGAGACGAAGCATCGACTTTAAATACATGGGCGAGCGTGTGGCAGACCTTCTGAAACGTGTCGGAGAACGGAAGCCGATTTTCGCAATATACATCGACTGTGCGGGCAGGGCTAGTGCATACAGCGGGACGGAGAGGGAGGAAGCCGAAGAGATTCAAAAGGCCATCGGTTCAAGGATGCCGCTTTTAGGTATGTTTTCCGGTGTCGAGATTGCCAAAGTCGGAGATGATATGCAGGCGCTCGATTGGACCGGAGTGCTCTGTGTGTTCAGTGAGTGATGATTAGCGAAGTATTGTCTCAAACCGATTCATACAGGTTCCTGGTTACTGGTTTCTGGCTGCTGGCGACTGGTAACCTTACCAGAAACCAGTAGCCAGTAACTCAGTGTTATGAACTGCATGAATTACTTGCCGGCCACCAGCGACCAGAAACGAGTAACATATGATTTATTATTCATACTGTAAAACTTGAATGAACTTTGAAAAATTCTTCCAATTAAAGGGTTGAATAACTCTTTATCGTGATGGAGGTCCAGAGCCTGATGAATGAAAAGAATCCAGATATGGAGTCATCACATAACGAAATCGAATACTACAAACGACGCATCGAAGAACTGGCTGGAGAGAACCTCAAGTATGATATCTCTGTTTCCGGTTTGAAGCACGAACTCCGGCAGCGGCGGAAAGGCTTTGCCCTGCTCTCTGAACTGCAAAAATCCATCGGTGAACAGATAGAGATTTCCTCTCTCTTCGAGGTGACGATTCAGGCCATCAACGCGACGATGGGAATGGACAAGTCGCTTATCCTCAATCCCACAGAAAAGGAGCATGTTTACAAACCGGGTCAGTGGCATGGATTCCGTCAGAAGGAAACCGAACATTTTTCTTCTCTAACGCTTTGTTTCCCTGAGGGATTTGCCGATGGCTCCGATATCTTGCTGGTTAGTCGATCTGCCGAAGTAACACCTCTCATCGAAGACATCCGGTCGGCTTTCGAATTACCCTTTTTCATCTGTTTACCCATCATGGTAGAAAAGACACCCATTGCCCTGTTGCTTTCCGGAAGACTCCTTGAAGCCAAACCGTTTTATCCCCCTCTCGAACAGGGCGACGTGGATACGTTTCAGGCCATTGCCGATTTGATCACGGCCACCATTCGAAACCGTCGCCTTACGGTTTTGAAGGAAATGGATCGACTCAAGACCGAATTCTTCGCCAACATCTCCCATGAGTTCCGCACACCTATTACTCTGACCCTGGGTCCTCTGGAACAGATTTTGAAAGGCCGCTATGGTGATTATCCTGATGCTGTTCGCTGCCAGCTTCAAGTGGCAGAACGGAATCAGGAGCGGTTGTTAGGATTGGTCAATCAGATTCTCGATCTGAGTAAACTTGAGGCGGGAAGAATGCAGCTCAAGGCCTCGCTGGTGCCCGATATCAACCATTTCATCGAAGAGCGCATCGGTCCCTTTTGCACCCTGACGGAAAAACGGGGAGTTGAGCTTAGAACACGGCTCAATCCTGAATTGTCGGGCTTCGAGATCTATGTCGATGGTGAAAAATTAGAGAAGCTCATTTACAACCTGATGTCCAATGCGATCAAGTTCACGAAAGAAGGTCATGTGGAAGTATCCACTGAAATTCACGATGGGAAATTTCGCCTGAATATAAAGGACACGGGGATCGGCATCAAATCGGATCAGCTTCCCCATATTTTTGACCGATTCCGTCAGGCCGATGGAAGCGAATCCCGCGACTATGCAGGTACCGGGCTTGGCCTCGCGCTTGTCAAAGAGATCGCCCATCTTCACGGGGGAGAGGTGACGGTTCACAGTCAGTATGGGAAGGGGAGCCAGTTCCATGTGATGCTGCCTCTGGGTAAGGCCCATCTCGATCCATCGACTCTGGTCAATATTGCAGAGGAATCCCCGACTACTGACAGTGAGCCTCAAAGAGTCATCGTCATACAGGAGGGAGGAACCGACCAGGAGGGAACAGACACATACAATAAAGAAGCCGAGGATGCTCTCGATTCGGCCAAGCCTGTTATTCTATACGTCGAGGACAATCCGGATCTCAGGATGCATATCCGCAATCTCCTTATTGATCACTACAATGTATTTTTAGCTTCCGACGGTCAGGACGGACTGTCAAAAGTCAGGCGATACAAGCCGGATCTTATCCTGACCGATCAGATGATGCCGCGTATGAGCGGAAACGCCCTGTTGAGGGCCATCCGAAATGATCCAAAGCTCCGGGGAATTCCTATCGTCTTCCTCACGGCCAAGGCGGGAAAGGAGGCCCGAATCGACAGTCTGGACGCCGGTGCCGACGATTATATCGCCAAACCCTTCGATGAAGGTGAACTTTTAGTCCGAATTCGAAATCTCTTGAACGCCAGGGCCCAGGAAAGGGAATTGGCCGATCTCAATGAACGCCTGACCGCAAAGATCGCATCTCAGACGGCAGACCTGGAGCTGGCAGCTCAAATCCAGAAGATCCTTCTTCCCCGTGCTTCCCTCGATTTGGACGATTATGCAATCGCCGGAAAAAATATTCCTGCAAAACAAGTCGGAGGCGATTATTATGATTTCATTCCCCTGGATGACCATCGAATAGGGATCACCCTGGGAGACGTATGCGGCAAAGGGCTACCCGCCTCTCTTCTGATGGCCAATCTCCAGGCCACGGTTCGGGGACAGGGTTTCTTTAACATCACGGCCAACCAATGCCTGGTAAGAGCCAATAAGCTCCTCTACCACAGCACGGACAGAAAGACTTTCGTCTCGCTCTTTTATGGAATTTTGGATACGAATAAGCACACGTTGTACTATGCCAATGCCGGCCAAAATCCGCCCCTGCTTTTCTCTCCGGGCGCAGCACCCGTCGCACTGGAAGCCCGGGGCATCGTGTTGGGAGCGATGGAAGCCTCAACCTACGAGCAGTCGGAGATTGCCTTGCAGTCGGGGGATTTCCTGATGATTCACTCCGATGGGTTGAATGAAGCGGTGAACGAACAGTCAGAAGAATTCGGCGAGAAGCGCCTTCGGGAAATCCCGGTGATTTATCAACAAGAGTCGGCGGACGAGTTGGTGGAAAGGATTCTGTCGGCTGTCAAATTCTTCATCCGGGATGCCGAACAACATGACGATATGACACTCGTCATCTTAAAAAGGAAGTAGAAAGGGATGCCTTTATTTCTTTTTAAAAACAAATGAAACATCGACTCTTTTTTTTCGTAAATTCTTTTGAAAAACAAAAGAAAAAAGGTGAGTCTTATGAAATTTCTAACACGAAAAGATGAACTCATGCTTCTCTCCATTTTGAAGCTTGAGAATGGTGCATCTCTTGTCAGGATGCGCGAATTTTTAATCGACTCTACGAATAGAAGTTGGTCCATCGGCAATGTTTTTGTCTCCTTGGAGAAACTTGAGCAGTTGGGCTATATTGCTCCGGAATTAGGAGAACCGACTGCGAAAAGGGGAGGAAAGGCCGTTAAGTTTTATCGAGTGACCCACGAAGGCTTAAAGGCGCTACGGATGACCAAAGAAATGCAGGACGGCATGTGGGAAGGACTTCACGAAGTAGTATTCATAAATTGAAATGGAGTTGTATCATGTTTAATAACTATTTGAAAGTCGCACTGAGGAACATCAAGAGACAGAAAGGATATGCTTTTATCAATATTGCGGGACTGGCGATGGGTATGACTGTGGGTCTATTCATTCTTCTGTGGGTTCTGGACGAAATCAATGTGAACAAATTCCATGATCGTATCGATGACCTTTATATCGTTGGGACACACTCCCATCATGGCGATGAAATTCAGATGAGTGCCGGGACACCTCCCGCCCTGGGTCCTGCATTGAAGGCAGAGTATCCTGAAATCGTGAACAGTACCCGTTTTGTCAATGGTTATGCCAATATGGTGTTGAGTTATGGGGAAAAAAGGTTTTATGAAGGTGTACGCGCAGCGGATCCGTCAGTCCTGGAGATGTTTAGTTTTCCGCTTTTAAAAGGCGACCCTGGACGTGTGCTGTCAGAGCCCCATTCTATTGTCATGACCGAAGATATGGCCCAAAAATATTTTAAACAGGAAGATCCAATCGGGAAAGTCATTTCCATTGATAACACGTACGACTTCAAGGTCACGGGTATCTTACAAAATATGCCCAACAACGCTACCCTCCATTTTGATTTCCTGGTTCCTATTGAATTCTTTAAAGAATATTGGGAGTTGGTCCTGCTAAGGTGGACAAATTTTGCCTATACCACATATGTACAGCTACAGACGAATGTTAATTTAAAGGAAGTAAACCAGAAAATTATTGACCGAATTAATAAGGGAGATCCAAATGGCCATTCGGAAGTATTCCTGAGTCCATTTAAAAAGCTCCATTTATACGGTATGGGAACTGGAGGCGGGCGAATTCTACAGGTCAGTATATTTGCAGTCATCGCTTTCATCGTCATACTCATCGCCTGTATTAACTTCATGAATTTGAGTACAACA
>CAZYTI010000076.1:2442-10269 GCA_964650065.1 uncultured bacterium | reverse complement strand
AGTTCATGCGGGAATTCTGTAAGTACCAGACAGGGCCTGATCAATCGACCGTTATCATCAGTTGGATATATATTTAACAAAAAACGAGTGAGACGTGACACAGAAGAGTTTTAAAATAGAGATGAAAAAACAATGGCCCCTGGTGATGGGACTGGATATCAGCGGTCACAGTATCAAGTATCTGCTTCTCAGGAGATTGCCAAAAGGATTTCGAGTCGAGGCCTTTGGAAAGTACGCCATCGATGAGAGTGCTGAGGACTCCTACGAAGCGATTCAACAGGTCATCAGTTGGCTCTTCCAGAAGCATAGAGGCCTCAAACATGCCAAAATAATCCTGGGATTGAGCGGTTCCAAGGTGATCATCAAAACAGAGAGTTTTCCAGCCCTGTCAAAAAAAGAACTCCTTCAGACCATCTTTTTCGAGATACAGAAGGAGATCGGAACCGAGGGAGAAGAGGGTCAAATTGTCTATGATTATCGAATTTTAGGACCGGATCCGGAGAAAGAGGGTAACCACCAATACATGACTATGGGCGTTCCCGAAGAGGTTGTAGATGCCCAGGTCCGATTCCTGGTGGCGGAAGATGTCATCCCCACCAAGGTAACGCCGTCCGTACTCTCCATCACCAATCTGGTCCGGCATATCCCCGAAGTGGCGGAAAAGGAACTGGTGGGAATTCTGGATATCGGGGCAGCACGAAGTACGCTGGTTTTCTTGAGAAAAGGGAATATGGAATTTTTCCGGGAAATTGTGGTAGGGGGGGATGATTTCACCCGGGGCATAACGGGTACGGTCTTTCATGAAGGACGTGCCATTCAGTTCAAGAACGAAGAAGCGCAGGAATTTAAACTCAAGTATGGGTACCCCGAAGGTTTTTCCGAAGGCATGACTTTCCTGGGTGCCCCTCTCTCAGAAGTGGGTATGATGATGCGGCCGGTGGTGGAGCGGTTGACAGGGGAGATTCAACGGTCTATCGGATTTTATAAAGAGAAATCCGGAGGTCAGGATGTCGAGACCCTCTATCTCATCGGTGGCGGTGCAAAACTGAAGCACCTTCCGGAAGTGATGAAGGAAAAGCTGGGTATCCAGGCTTTCCTGCTTCCTCAACCCGAAGACTTGCGTGTGGGAGGAAATGAGGGACAGCGAAAGGTCTTTGAAAAAAAATATTCAGAGCAGGCGGTCAGCCTCTCCCTGGCCCTGGAAACCTCAACTCAGGGCAATCTGCTCCCCGAGGTCTACAAGACGATCCACAAAACGGCATTTATTCAGAAAAGCCTCCACATAGCCGCAGCGCTCGTGATTGCGGTGATGCTGTTTCTGACTTTTCATTTTAGAGGCAATCTGAAATACCTGCGGGATGAGGTGTCGGGCATTGAAACCCGTGTTTCCCGTTCGAAAGATTCGGGACCCATCTTTGCTGCTCTTACGGCCCAGAAAAATGCCCTGGATGCGAGAGTGGACAATTTGCGTCAAGTCATGGAGCAGGACGAAACACTCATCCAGCTGATGCGGCTTCTTTCCCATGCTGTCCCGGAGAATCTATCTCTCACATTACTGGAATACGGGACCGAAGAAGAGGATAATAAAAAACCAAGTGTGAGCCGGCCGGCACAACAACCGCCCGATGTAGAAGAAGTACCCCCGAAGATTGTACGGGTTCGTGGTGAGAGTATCGAACCCGGCAATGACGTCAGGATCTACCTGGCTCAACTCATCGTGGAATTGGAAAAGTCCGGATATTTTTCTGACGTGAAGTTTGAAAGCGATATTTTTTCGCCGGAAGAAAGTGTCTATGCATTTGAGATTATAGGATATATACAGGGTGCGGGTAATGAAACGAATGAATAAACAGATTGTCATCATTCCTTCATTCATCTTGAGCCTGGTCATCGTCTGGCTGATTTCCGTTTATCTGCCGATCCAAAGGGAGATGAAAATTTTCAATGGACAGTTTGACCAGCTTCGGGAGAAGGAAAGAAAATTGGTTCCGGAGAGCAGTGTTCAGATAGTGAGAAAGGATGTTGACAGCCTTTCCACGGACATCGTCAACCGTATGAAACGTCTTTTCCCCGAAGATAGACTCCTGGAATTGGGCCAGATGATCGACGAGATCGGGACGGCCTATTCTCTGACCCTGATATCGGTGACGCCGGATTATGAGAGTTTGTCCCTGTTTAGTGAGGAAGGAGAGGATATCTCCCAACTCCCCCTGAGCATGGAGTTTGAGGGAAAATTCATCGATTTCACCCGATTCCTGGATGGAATTCCCGATTTTCCCATTGCAATGCATTTTGACGAAGTTAAATTGGAAAAAGAGGACCTGGAGAAAGCAGAATTGATAATTGAATTTCATGGTACGATTGTTTTGAAAAGACTACCAAAGAATGAAAGTACAGAAAAAGTGATAGCAAGCAATCGGGGTCCGGAACAGTCGTAGTATGGAACTAAGGAAATGAGATCAGGGCTTTTGGAGGAATAAATGTTAAAATTAAAGACGCATAAAAGGTTATGGATGACCCTTGGGGTCGTATTCTTGATTTTGGTACTTGGCTGGCTGGCCTGTACCCGGATGAATCCGATTAATGCGACCCAATCGCTTCAAGAGAATTTAATCCTGTTGGTGGGCATGCTTGCCACTCCCAATCAAATTATCGTGAATGGAGGTCAATCAGAGATCCGGGTTCAATTGGTCGATGAAAATAACAATCCCATGACCAATCAGGAGATCATTTTTTCGACCAGTCTCGGTGATGTGACCGCAGCCGTAAAAACCGATGGCGATGGTTGGGCATCGGCCGTTTTAACGAGCGGTCAAACGGCGGGGAGTGCCGTGGTGAGCGCCTATTATCGGGAGATCAATCCGGTCTCAGTGACAGTAACGATTATTTCTACATCCCAGTCCCTGATGCAAATTGCGGCAGAGCCCGATATCCTCCTGGCCAATGGCCTCGATGTCTCCACGGTTAGGGTCACAGTCGTGGATGATTCGGCGAAGCCCGTAGCAGGGGCATCCGTCGAGTTCCAGGCGCTGGGACTGACTTCCTCCATCATGACCGATGCTGAAGGTATATCAGAATACGGGGTGATCAGTATCGCGAGTTCGACGGATACCACCATCATTATTCAGGCCACCTACGGATCCATATCCGTTGCAGTTTCCATTCTGCTCAAGGGAATAGAACTCTCGGTGGGTGCCAATCCAATGGCGATCCAGGCCGATGGTGAGAGTAATTCCAGTATAACCGTGGTAATCAAAGAGACGATGAGTCATGTGGCGATTCCCAATGCGAAGGTCCGTTTCGGGACCGATCTGGGAACCATTACCAGTGAAGCATTGACGAATTCCCAGGGGATTGCTCAGGCAACCTTAAAGAGCGAGGCAACGGTAGGCACGGCACATGTGATTGTTTATTACGGTAATGTGTTCACAGATACGGTCGAGGTGGACTTTTCCTCTGAACCTCAAACGACCTATACCCTCTCAACACTGACCTTCGATAAGGGTTCCATATTGGCCAACGGTGTGGATGCATCGTCCATCAATGCGAAAATTATCGATAATCATTTTAATCCTGTACAGGGTGCTGTCGTAGATTTTTCAAGGACTGCAGGAGTTATCGCTGCCCAGGGTGTGACCAACGACCAGGGTGTCGCCACGGTTCAGCTCACGGCCCGGGCCAGTCAGGACGATTCCACTGCAGTTGTCACGGCTCAGTTGAGCAACCAGAGTCTGGATGTCACCATCGTCTTCCTGGGTGTACAGATGGAAATTTCTGCTTTGCCGACATCCATCATTGCGGATGAACAGAGTACATCGAGAATTATGGTGATTTTAAAAAGGTCGACCAGTAAGATCTCCATTGCCAACGATGTGGTCTCATTCAGTACGGATTTGGGAACCATTCCCGGCCAGGCGATCACCAATTCGTCGGGTATCGCACAGGTTGATTTGAGTAGTGGTACGACCACGGGAACGGCTCAGGTGATTGCCCGGTACGGTAATTTATTAACGGCGGTAGTCAACGTGCAGTTCCAACCGTCCGTACCCACATTTTTAGAAGTAATGGCCGCGCCTCCCGTCATTCCGGCAGACGGCACGACCCAGTCGATGATCGGTGCCACGGTGAGCGATGCCACCCGGAATCCTGTTCCGGATGGTATCCCCGTGTATTTCAATATCATCCAGGGTACAGGGGGGACCATCCTCAATCAGCGGGCGACTTCCGGTGGTACGGCAACGAGTCCATTGAGCAGTACTGCACCGGGAACGATACGGGTTCGTGTGAGTGTTGGGGCATTGGCAGACACGGTCTCGGTCGTCTGTACAGTGGAAAGCGCCAATCAGGTGCTGGTCTCGGCGGACCGGGACAGCATGCCCGCCGACGGCATCGCCACCGCAACCATCGAGGCCCGCGTATTGGACGGCCAGGGCAATCCTGTGCCCAATGTCACCGTTCTATTCAGTGCGACCATTGGGGATATCTCACAGATGGCCCCCACCAACGCTCAGGGTGTGGCACCAGCCACATTTTCCAGCAGTGTGGTGGGAACAGCGACCATCACGGCGAGGGTTGGAAACACGGTTGGCAGTAAGATTATCCGGTTACTGCCCGGAGGTACCAATTCCATTGTTTTACGGTTCGATCCCACGGCTATCGGGGTCAAAGCCACGGGTCAGGTTCAGACGGCCATGGTGGAAGCCGAGGTGAGAGACAGCAGGAACAATCCGGTGGTGGACGGGACCCTGGTCAGATTTGCTATATTAGCGGGGCCCGGGGGAGGGGTGCCCGAGGGAGAGGCAACCCTAAGCTCGTATGGTACCATACCCACCGTGAACGGCATTGCCCGCGTTGCCCTGTCCAGCGGCATCGTTTCAGGGAACGTCCGGGTCCAGGCCGAGGTCATCGACGACCAGGGGCAGTCTGTGATCGCCATCGCATCGGAAATTCTTATTCATGCCGGTGAGGGGTATATGGAAAATATCAATGATTTCACGACCACGCATCTCACCATTGTGGCGAATCGCTTGAATATCTGGGCAGGCATGGATACCACACAAATCTCACTCCTGGTGGGTGATAAATACAACAATCCCGTACAGCAGGGAACCGGCGTTTATTTCACGGCATCGGGCGGGGTGATCAATACGCACACGTCTTATACCAATGATTATGGGAAGGCAAGCGTCATCCTGACTGGGGGAAATCCGCAACCTACTGTTGATCGATTTTTCAATTATTTTGGTATGCAGGATCCAAATCTGGGCACGGTCATATCCGGTTTTGCCTATTATTCATATCTTGATGAACCTGGGCTTCCGAATTTTGAAGCTTACCCTGTAGGGTATCTCAATCCGGTTTATCCTGCTGCCTTCGCGGGATCACCTGATCCGGTTCCACCGGAACTTGCAGGAATGGTCGGGCGTGTACCAAATTCAGAACAAGAAAATGTCGTTGGAACGGAATATGAAAATTTGGAGAACGACGGCATTGTGCGTGTCATTGGTTATACCGAGGGTCAGGATGCCACCGGGGACTCGGTGCGGGCCTGGGATTGGCTCGCCGTGGTATTCTCGGGTCCCATGGTCCACCAATATATTAACAATGACTTTCTGCCCGATCAATTGAACCCGGGAGAATCGGGACAAATTATTATTGAGCTGTGGGATAGGAATGGGAATCCCATCGAATCGGAGGCGACCATTACGGCCGAGTTAATACCCTCGGAAATTCAGGCGAGATTGTCCTGGACCCAGATAAACACCGGTCTCGGATATGGAACATGCTATTATCTGTTAACGGTTGCCAATGCCATCGATCCGGAAGATCCCAAACCCGGTTGGACCAGTGTACTGTTTAAATATACCGCGGCCCATCAGTTTGGTACCATCGGTGTTTCAAGAAGCGTTTACATATCTGAATAATAGAGTAAAGGGAATGTAACTCATGAAATCAACGAAGATCATCATTTGCGTTGTTCTATTCATAGGAATGAACGTATCATTCCTTCAGGCCCAAATAGCCGGAAATCCGGTCGAGTCCAGGGGAACGGGAGAATGGACGGTGAGTGCCATTGGGACTTACATGGACCAGCAGGTGGGGGAAGAACATGCGATTTCCAAGAGACTCCTGTTGAAGAGCGGATGGGGTGTGACACCCTGGCTGGATGTATATGGCCTCGTGGGAGGTGTACAGGTCGATTTAAAACCTGACAGTCCAACGATCTCTGAATACCATGACAAATTACGATTTGGATACGGAATCGGGGTCAATATGGCGTCGAATTCGCGATCGAGTGTGTTTTTCCAGGCAGGATGCCAGGCCATACGTTTTTCTTCCCAGGGCTCCTTTGAAGAGACACTTGGGGTGGGCGGCGGGACCTATACCCGGGTTTTCGAGATGAACTACGATTGGCGGGAAGTCAGGGCCAATGTCAATATCGTGCTTCCGTTTCCCTCAGTACGTTTTTATTTGGGAGGTGCAGGCTGGCTGGTACAGCGTCTCGATACGAAGAGAGAATTTTTAGTCAACAGTGATGCCAGGAGCTTCATCGGTGAGGAGGAGGGGGAAAATCGGAGTGGTCTGTGGACCGGAGGTATAATCGGTGTGGAATTTCTACTGCCCAATCGATATGCGATCACGCTCGAGGGGCTGATTTTTAATGAACGGAATTATCAGGTGGTGCTAGGCATCTGTCAGACGGGTCGGTCGACATGGTGATGGTTCGTCATTGTCTGATATAGAAGGTGAGATATTGTGAAACTGAAAAAAAGTGAAAAAAGATTGGTGGTTATTTTGGGAATCGTATCGGCCGTATTCTTATTCGATCGATTTGTTTTAAGTTCTGACGAAGAGGAAAGTTCCACATTAAAACCTGGGGCAAAAGGTATAAATTCACTGTTGAGCGCGACGGCGCTTTCCAAATTAAGAACGACCCAGGCAGCGGTACAACTGCCGACCTTCCGTGTGGAAGGAAAACAGTTTGCGACCTGGGGAAGGAATCCGTTTTCAGGTCCAAAATCGACTTCAGAAGTGAAACGGATGGCAACCGCTGCGAGGAATCGAGCAAGACAAAATCCGACACTGCAGGGATTTTTTTGGAAGCAGGGTAAAACCTATGTTATGGTGAATGATGCCGTATTGACCGAAGGGGAAGAGAAGGACGGTCTCAGAATTGAAAAGATTCGGGACAAGGAGGTTCTCTGTAGCCAGGGTGGGCGTACATTTACTTTATACTGGAGAGAATCACAATGAGATCAATGAAGCGATTGATGCTGGGGATAGGTGGGATCTGTTGCCTCTTTATACTGGCTTCGGCAAGTCGGGGACAGACGGTCCTGACATCTATGAAGAAAGTGGAGGGTAAATCCTGGGCTCTGCTCACCTTTAATGACAGTGTTCAATGGATCGGTGTCTCCCAATTGGAAAAAAATATGATTTCACTCTATTTTCGAGGCGATGCCGGAGATTTGAATAACGCCTCTGTTTCCATTGGGCCTTCGTCAGGTAGAAAAATAAAAATTCAGCAGATGAGCCGAAATCCCATGATCTGTCGGGCGGATATTGGGACTAATGGCAAGATACCTGTCGCGGTGTTAAAAAAGGATAAAATTATACTCGTTGCCCTCAATGACAATACAGTATTAAATAAACAACAATTGAGCTATCCGGTTGATAACATTTATACTTACGGACGTCTGATCAATATCACGCCTGTCATCCGGGACAATCAGGTGATGACGACATGGGATTTCGATGGTGAATTTGAGTTGTCAGGGTATCTGAAGATGTCTGATGAAATTGGTGTCCTCTTGCTACAGGGCGCCC